>JAEDLC010000127.1 GCA_016295505.1 Dorea sp. | reverse complement strand
GGAGGTATATAACTTCATGAGTGATAAACTTATATTCAACTATCAAATATCCGGTGATGACTTCACACGTGCCGGGGAAGCCAGCAGTGATGTAAAAAACAAGCTGAAGATCATGGGCATTGACAACAATGTTATTCGAAAGGTTGCAATCGCAATGTATGAAGGCGAGATCAACATGGTCATACACGCCAATGGCGGTAATATCACTGTAGAAATCGGCCCGGATAATATCCGCATGATTCTGGCCGATACGGGTCCCGGAATTGTCGATATCGACAAAGCAATGGAACAGGGATATTCCACCGCACCGGAGGAAGTACGTGCTCTGGGCTTTGGTGCCGGAATGGGGCTTCCGAACATGAAAAAATATTCAGATTATATGGATATTGACACAACAATAGGCGTTGGAACTACCGTCACTATGGACGTTCATTTTTAAACGGCAGGAGGAAAACCTTTTGGATAAATTCATTAATTCTGTACAACTTGATAAAAAAGCCTGCACCGGATGCATCAACTGTATCAAATACTGCCCTACCCAGGCGATCCGAGTACAGAATGGAAAGGCAAAGATCAATCCGAAATTCTGTATCGACTGCGGACGCTGTCTCAGATACTGCCCGCATCACGCAAAAGTAGCCATCTATGATTCTGTTGATGAGATTAAAAATTATAAATATACGGTTGCATTACCGGCACCTTCTTTATACACACAATTTAACAATCTGAAGAATGTAGACATTGTACTGAACGCATTGATTTCCATGGGGTTTGATGATGTCTTTGAAGTCAGTGCGGCAGCTGAACTTGTTTCAGAAGCTTCACATGCATATATTCAGGAGCATATTGATGAAGCACCTTTTATCAGTACCGCATGTCCTACCATCCTGCGACTCATCCGTGTAAAATTTCCGACACTGATTCCGCGTCTGCTTCCATTAAAAGCACCTGTCGAAGTGGCTGCAGAGATCGCACGGAAAAGAGCAATCGAACAGACAGGACTTCCTTCTGAAGATATTGGTATCTTTTTTATATCTCCGTGTCCTTCCAAGGTAACTTATGTCAAATCTCCTCTTGGAATTGAAAAAAGTGAGATTGACAAAGTGCTGGCGATCAAAGAAGTATACCCTATCCTTCTGGAACATATGACACACGATGAATCTACACTGAAGCCATTGGCAGCTTCCGGTCGGATTGGAATCGGATGGGGCAATGCAGGCGGAGAATGTAATGGACTTCTCACAGATAATTACCTTGCATGTGATGGTATTATGAGCGCTCTCAGGGTACTGAGTGATCTGGAAGATGAAAAGTTCCACGGGCTGAAATTCGTAGAGCTGAATGCCTGTAACGGCGGCTGTGTAGGAGGTCCTCTGACCGTCGAAAATCCATATATTGCAACTGCAAAATATAAAAAACTACAGAGAAACCTTCCTGTCTCAAGATCTCATCTTAAGGATTACAATAATGTAGACTATCAGTGGTCCACCTACGTAGAATATGAACCCGTCTTTCGGCTTGGCACCTCTTTCAGGGAAAGTTTTGAAATGATGGGAGCCATAGAAGAACTGACAGAACAACTTCCCGGTCTGGACTGCGGATCCTGCGGTGCACCATCGTGCAGAGCACTGGCAGAAGATATTGTCCGCGGCAAGGCAACCAAAAATGACTGTATCTATTCTTTCCATGAATATATCAGCACCCTGTCCAAAGACATCTCCGATCTGATGGCATCTCTGGAACAGGAGCAGGATGCAGACATCAGAGCAGAGTCTGCTCAGACACTGAAAAAATACATCCAGACGCTGACTGCTGAAATTGAAAAAAAGGAGCAATAATTATGATAACTGTTCAAACGCTGACTGATTCCGGAATCTTCACCCTGAAAACCCCCGGTGACTCTTCCAGATCCATTGAAAAAGTATTCTGCTGTGACCTTCTGAGTATTGCCATGAGTAAGGCCCCGGAAAACGGAGCCTGGGTGACTGTTATGGGAAATAAGAACACCATTGCAGTTGCTTCTCTGACAGATATATCATGCATTATTCTTGCAGAAGGAATCCAGTTCTCGCAGGAAGATCTGAACTGTGCTGAAAATGAAGGCATTGCAGTCTTTTCCACCTCACTTCCGATCTTTGAGGCTGCACTGAAAGTACAGGAGATCCTGTCATGATTCCGTTATATTATGATCTTCACCTTCATTCCTGTCTGTCTCCCTGCGGAGATGACGACATGACTCCGGCAAACATCGTGGGCATGGCCGCGGTCAAAGGACTGGATGTGATTGCGCTGACAGATCATAATTCCTGTAAAAACTGCCCTGCTGCCATGAAACATGGAGAGGAATACGGGGTGACTGTCATTCCGGGCATGGAACTGACCACGTCGGAAGAAGTTCATGTTGTATGCCTGTTTCCAGAGTTGAAAAATGCAATGGATTTTGACGAATATGTCTATGAACGTATCCTTCCGATCAAAAATAAAAAAAATATCTTTGGCGAACAACAGATTATGGATGAATTTGATCAGGTTATCGGAATTGAAGAACGACTTTTGATCAGTGCCACATCCATCTCATTTGACGAAGTTTTTGACCTGGTTAATTCTTATCAGGGAATTGCATATCCTGCACACATTGACAAGTCTACAACCAGTCTGTTATCCAATCTGGGATTTGTTCCGCCTGACAGTACCTTTACCTGTGCAGAGATCACAACCTACGATCATCTTCACCACATACAAAAAGAGCATCCCTACTTTTTACACTGCAACATGATCAGCTGCTCGGATGCTCATTATCTTCCGGATATCCATGAGCCACATTATCAGCTCTATGTCAAGTCCCGGAAGATTCCTCATATTCTGGAAAGTCTTTCCCGCCATCCTCACACATAAATAGCACATGTGGTATGGCGGGAATATCTGACAGATCATTCACGGAATCGATATCCAACCCCAATCTCTGTCAGAATATACTCCGGACTTGCCGGATCTTCTTCAATCTTTCTTCTAAGTGTCGCCATAAATACTCTCAGGTTGCCTGCATCAATATCTTCCGCATATCCCCAGATTTCCTTAATAATATAATTATGAGTCAGTACTTTGCCCCGATTTGCGATCAGCAAAAGAAGAATCTTATACTCAATCGGCGTCAGATGTACTTCCTGATCTGCAACCTCTACGATTCGTTTTTCATAATCTACCGTCAGCTTTCCGGTATGAAAAACGGTCTGTATCTCCTCTGTCCGTGAACGGTTCAGTTTCCGGAGGCCCACACGGATTCTCGCCATTAACTCTCCCATATGAAATGGTTTCGTGACATAATCATCTGCTCCTGCATCCAGGACCTGAATCTTCTCCTGTTCCTCCTGTCTTGCAGAGACAACAATGACCGGAATATCCGATATTCCTCTGATACTCTGAATAACCTCCATTCCATCACCATCCGGAAGCCCAAGATCCAGGATTACAAGATCCGGCTGATTCGCATAAAACAAGCTGATCGCTTCTTCTACTGTCCTGGCAGTATAAAAACCATAATCCTCTTTTTTTAGTGCCATCGAAATAAAGTTCACAATATACTTGTCATCTTCCACAATTAATATCTTTTTCTTTTCCATCTTTTTCTGCCTGCTTTGCCGGAAGCCAGAATACAAATCTGGCGCCTCCATTTTCCCGGTTTTCCTCCCATATTTCTCCGCCATGCGCAGTTACCACTGCTTTACAGATTGCAAGACCGAGCCCGATTCCGCGCTTTTGGTCCGTGCTTTTATCTGATATTGATACAAATTCATCAAAAATTCTGTCCTGTAACGTCTCCGGCACTCCATCTCCGTCATCTTCAATGATAAAATATACACGAAGATTTCTGTATTTTACTTTTAACGTAATCTCTCCGCCTTCCTGCGTATGCTTAACTGCATTGTCCAGAATGTTAATAATCACCTGCGCGATCATCTTTCCGTCCATCTCCGCAACGATCACTTCATCCGGTAATGACACTCTGTAATGACGCCTGTCTTTTAGTCCAATCACATGACCGGAAGCCTCATTAATCACATCATCCACCACTTCTGAGCTTTTGTGAATATACGTCTGTCCGCTCTCAATCTTTGTCATGCTCAGAATATTTTCCATCATCTTCATAAGCCACATGGACTGCTCCATAACATCACGGATCAGTTGTCTGGACACCTCATCCTCCACATGTTCTGAATCCAGAAGAATCGCACAGTCTCCCATGATACCTGTGAGTGGTGTCCGAAAATCATGCGATATACTTCGAAGCATACTGCTTTTCATATGTTCCCGCTCAACTTCAAGCTTGATCTGCTCCTGCTGTGTATAGATCAGCTCCCGGTCCAGCGCAATTCCGATCTGATTGGCAGCCGTCTTCACGATCAGCTCCTGTTCGACACTCAAGCCCTGGTTGTGATTCAGTATTTTCATAATACCAATCTGTTTGACAATTCCTATAATCGGAAACATCAGATAATCTTTGGACGTATATTCATTACCCGTCCCCGAGATGACCGTATCATCCTGAAGTTCAACCACACATTCAAACCCCGTATACTCGTAGATACAGTGGATCCCAAGCTGAATGATATTTTCTTTTCCGGTTACATTGATAAACTGCTCCGACATTTCATACAGCCGGGTCGCAGTCTCTTCATTGTTCTTTGATATGATCAGCTGTTTTTGAAAACGGACTGCAAGACTGGAAGAAATCAGTGATGCAATCACAAAAAATACCATCAGCGTCATGTCATTCGGATTCATAATAGCAAATGTGTGCACCGGAACCGTAAATAGATAATTGAAGGTCATAACACTGATTGCCGCACCGATCAGACCATATTCGTATCCTCTGGTACAGGTACTGATCATCAGCACTCCCACCATAAATACCATCA
>JAEDLC010000126.1 GCA_016295505.1 Dorea sp. | reverse complement strand
CTTCCGTAATACATGCCGCTACTTCCAAACGGAACAATATCGTAATACATCCGTGTTTTATTTCTCGTATTTTCACACAGCTCCCATACTGCAGCTCTTTTTCTTCTGCTTCGTATATGGGCACAGATAAATGGCTGATTCTGCGGGCGTGACGAATAAAAATATCTTCTCATCCACACAGCAGCCCTGATAGAATCTTCATCGTCTCCAAGTGCCGAGACACAATAACTGATGTTCTCCAGCGTATCCAGATACGATCTGATCCTGCTGCTGAAAATATTCCCTTTGTGAATGTGAATCTTATAGCCTGCTGCCTCTGAAAATAA
Source organism: Dorea sp. (assembly GCA_016295505.1). Classification (GTDB taxonomy): domain Bacteria; phylum Bacillota; class Clostridia; order Lachnospirales; family Lachnospiraceae; genus Dorea_A. The sequence continues at coordinate 4,650 of JAEDLC010000126.1, read as the reverse complement.
CTCCGGGCATTCTTCTTCCAATTTTTTCCGAATCAGATTGCCCTTGAGATCAATCAGATGAATCTCAAGATTATACGCTTCCATCTGACCACACCATACCGCCGCTTTTAAGAATTCCGTCCCTGCCTTTCCTCCGCCTATAATCAGAAGCGAGAGCGTCTCCTTTGCTCCATTGTCACGATGCGGATGCAGATTCGTATACAGCGGATGCTGATAAAGATGTTCATACACAGCATCTCTGACTTCATCCACCAGGACCACCCGCAGTTCCTGCTTTTCTTTTGCATCCAGCAGGATCTCCGCTTCTGCGCTCGTCGCATAACAGTGAATCTCCACATTTCTCTGATTCAGCCTTGCAGTCGTATACCAGGCAGCAGCGCCCGTCATGTTATCCACCATCTGCAGCGTATGTTCCACATTCTCATCTTCGTTATCCGAGATCAGGAAATATGTAATAAAACGCGCCTGATTCCTGAGTCTGAGATGCGTGATCTCTTCCGGAAGAAGAATGGCATTCAACTCCCTTGCACTCTCTTCCAGATCCATATTCAGACTGTCCTTCTTATTGGAACAGCAAAATACGATCTCTACCTTTTGTCCCTCTTTTTTCGCATAATGCCACATATCCGATGCAATCTCAAGAGAATGCGTATTCAGTTCAGAAAATACGAACAGGTTCCTTCTGCTCTTCATTCGCAGGCGAAGCCGTTCAAAGGAGTTGGAAAAATACTGCAGAACGACAGTCAGTGTAAAGACCGGTGCCAGAAGATACAGGCTACATACCAGAACTTTGTATGGCACCAACAGATTTCCCAACATCTGTGCCGGAAGCTCCCCTGCAATATCCACCACTCCCGTGTCGACCACAAACATGCGGATACTGTGGGAGATACTCATCGCAAGTGCAAATCCCGCATGCTCTCCTCTTAGCATGACCGGAAAACACGTCACAACCGAAGCCAGAAACACACCTGCTCCAAGATACTTTACCTGATTTTCTCCACGATTTCGACCGACCAGATATGTCACAGCTCCTACTGCCACCAGCATCAGCGCCAGTCCGAAACAAACTCTCCATATCATCTGTACATCCTCCTGTTACTCGGATATAAAATACTGCCTTTTCTCAGCATCACTTAATGTATCTCCGTCCAGCACCTGTTCCGCACGTGCCCTCAGTTCCCGGTAACTGTAGAACGGGCTGTAGGAACCTCCCGCGTTCTTTACAAATATTTCTCCTGCTTCAAAACTTGCACATCCATACGGGACATCCGCATAATGGTAGAAGCGTCCCTCATCATCCACATAGTACAGGCTGATCTGAGAAGTTAAAAAATAATCGTCACTGATCATATAGCCGTCAAATGTAATTCCGAAATAATGCTCATTTCCATCCACATAGATGTCATTTCCCCAGTTCCTCTGGTTATCCGTGTTCTGCATCCGGACTTCTCCGGTATCAACGTCCCACAGCGTCAGATACTGATCATCTCCACAGACCACCAGATATCTGTCATGATTCATATATTCAAAATCAATCTTATCAAAATACCCTACCGGAATCGACTGTGTGCGTATTCCTTTCTCCAGATCATAGATATCAACATTCCCTTCTCTGGAATAGACTGCAAGCGTAGAGCTTTCCTGTCCAAGTGTAACATCCTCGTCTGAAACAGGAATGGTCTCTTCTCCTTCGATGCTCTGCCACGACTCTTCTTCCACATTCCAAACCTTCAGCCAGTATTCTTCCTGCTCCATATCCTCCATTACCAGTATCAAGTACCTGTCGTCTGTCGTAATCTGTACATCCTGTATATATTCCTCTACAGTAATCGCCCGTTCATCATCCGGAACAGTAATTCCATCCGCTGTAACCTCTGTAATCACAAACGCTTCCCGCGCATACAGAGCCATCTGATCCACCGTATGAAAGCTTCGGCTATTCCATTCCTGCCATCCTGTATCTGCCAGTTTCTCCTGATCGACGAGTGTTCTGCCGGTATTCAGATCCACAATGTTCAGAGAAATCTCTCTTCCATCATATTTTTCAAACAATATACATGGCACTCCCTCAATATTTTGTGCCCGCAGATTATCGATCCAGGAATCTTCCTCCTGGCAGACATATTCATATATCATTTCAGAAGTTCCCGGTTCATAGATACGCAGTCCCGAATAATCTATATCCCCGCACGCATCATAGAAAACACAACGATATACCCTGGTATCCCCGGAGCCTTCCGGAACAGAGAGATATTCTACTTTATTGATCTCTTTTTCCATAGACAGCGGCTCCATCTGCTCATCCCGGATGGTTCTCAAAAACACCACATTTCTGCTGTCTTCCACAAGCAGGATCACACACTCCTTACTCTGACTGTATAACATACATATCGTCTCTGAAGAAATGTCTCCTACTCCATAATCAGTCGTTGTATTATCCATCAGCGCAAGATAGATCCGACCATCCGAAAGCCCGATCAGGTAACGGTTTTCATCGTATTTTTCTACTCCCACGATATCTTCAGGATAGCTCTTCTCCCAAAGGATCTCTCCACTTTCCGGCCGAATCAGGATCAGACGGTCTTTCAACGACACCGCAAGAACCTTCTGCACCTCTCCATCAACTTCCATATCCGTCGCCACCATTGTACACGGTTTGGAATAGGCACGAATATTGTAACTTTCCGATGTCCAGAGACACTGACCGGATTTTGCATCATACACAGCGATACGGTAACTCCATTCCGGATCATCTACAATCTGCTCCTTACCATTGACATACTGGTAATGCACCGCTGCGATCCGTTCATTGTTGATCCATACCATAGCTGCCGTTTCAGCAGATGACAACATCCGGACACTTCCATCTTCCAGCGAAAGCAGGAACAGTCCTTTTTCCGGCAGTTTTGAATAATCCGTAGAAACACCGATTGCCAGCATCGTTCCGTCGTCACTGAAGGAAAGCGCATTTGATGAATAGCAGCCATATGTTTCTTCCTCTGTATAATTCACCTTTTGCAGACAGCTTCCGCTCTCCAGATCATACACCCAGACTGTCTCTCCGTTGCTCAGCGCGATGCAGGAATCATCAACCGTGCACAGAAAAGATCCTGCGTAAAAGGCAGCTCCATCTTTCTCCCGAATCACCTTTTCCACACATTTTTCCTGCCAGTTCACACAGCGGATCTCATGCTTCGATACCAGAACCGCCTCTTTCTCGGACATCGGTGCAAACCATACAAACTCGCCGTCGTCGTAATCTTCCAGGTCTTCCGGACGTATCTTCCAGATACAGTCTCCCGATTCCATATCCAGAATATATGCATTTCCCATCTGATCCAGGCAGAAATATGCGGTTCCTTCCGGACTCAGCATCTGAGATTTGTCACGCATCAGATTCACCGTCTGTCCTTCCATCTCATAAGATTTATCTGCTTTAAAATCTATCATAAGGGTATTATTATAGGAATACAGAGCATTATTTAGTGCATACATCTGCTCCGGTACCACCGGCTCTTCGGCATCCTCATCCTCCGGCACTATGGCAAGCGCCGTCTTCAAAGCTCCCGTCCTGTCTCCGGTATCCAGAAGCTCTCCCGAGATCCCCGCCAGATATCTTGCCTGGTTACGCCTTGCCTCCTGATACTGTTCATCCGTAACTGCCGCCTGATGAAATGCGTAGATGGTAAATAAGATTGCCAGTACTGCAATTCCTCCTACTGCCGCAAGAATTCTTCGAAACACATAGTCCCGGTGCCGCTGCCTTAAAGTATCATATGTACAGGAAAGCATCGGCGCAAGGATCCGCAGGAATTCTTCTTTTAACTTCTTTTCTGTCTCCTTCCTGTCTTTCCCTCTGACATCTGCGGCCATCGGCTCAATCTTTTTTCGCGCAACTTCCTCTGTTCCGTCCATCCGAAGGATCCGCTCCTCTTCATAACAGAGAATCTCCGGAAATGCCTCTTCCGGCTCCCCCTCCACCAGAAGCGTCAGCACCTTCTCTTTTCCATGGGTCAGAAGAAATGTCTCGATCTCTCTCTGCACCCATTCAGATCGCAGAGAACGCGGAGAACAGATCACGATCAGATACTCGGAATGCTCCAGTGCTTCGCAGATATTGGAAGCAAGATTCGAAGACAGAGGCAGTTCTTCTCTGTCCCGGAACACTCTTTCAATCTTCTTTTTTCCGGACAATTCCTGTATCTTCTTTGGCACACGGTAACGCTCCAGCATCGAATGCAGCTTCTTTGCCACAAAAGCATCCGGTTCACTGTGACTGTAGCTGATGAATGCATCATAAGTAACCGCTGCTTTTTCCGGAATCACTTCATATGTTTTTTCAAATTCTTCCCTGTCCACAAAGTTAAACTCTGCATCACAGATATTTCCTTCCGAATCCCGCTCTGTCTCATAAAACACCAGCACAGCATCCCTGGCCGCAGACAGCTTCGTCCCCCAAAGCGGTGCCTGAAAAAAGCATTCCGGATGTCCCGGCTCCAAAGTCAGTCCCTTTTCTTCCATTAGAAATGTGATTTCCGGACATATCTCATCCTCCGCCGTCCAGATCATAAGATCTTCCGGCAGTTGTTCATATGTTTCTTCTTTCAAATGCCTGTGATGTTTTTCAAAATATTCTGCACGGTTCGG
>JAEDLC010000021.1 GCA_016295505.1 Dorea sp. | reverse complement strand
CTCCTCTTTTCTCTGTACATGAATACCCTGGCCTTATAATCCGTGATGACTTTCTTCTATTTCCCGAAAATCAATCTTGATCTGTCCGATTCCACACTCCAGGCTCATCTCTTTTCCGGCTCCGTTATTGACATAATCATCATGACCGATTCCCGAATAGTGTCTGTCTCCGCATACAATCTCTCCGACTCCACAGCTTATATCATAATTGTAATCATTTTCACATCCGTCCATTGTGAGACTGATCTGACCGATCCCGCATTCCATATCCATCTCTTCTGATATTCTTCCATATGCTGTAACACTTCCTGCTCCACAGCTAATCTCTGCATCGCGGGCATCAAAATACTGAATATTGACTTCACCGGCTTCGGCATCAACGGAAAAGCTGTTGGCACAGATGGATTCCAGCTCCATCTTTCCTGCTCCTATATCCAGAGAAACCTCTTCAAAAATCATATCCCGCGGAATAGAGACAGTAATTGTCCCTACATTCATATTACTCCATTGCTTCAGATTCTTCTTTGTCTCCAGATATAACGTTCCATCTTCCTCATAAGAATAAAATCCAAGCCGTTCACTGACTCCCTTTGTCTCTACGGTAATCTCTGTATCATCCACAACTGTCACCACTATATTACCGGCAAATAATTCGCCTTCAATCTCCCTGATATTGCTGTATCTCTGCACGGAATCAGATGCCAAAATATCTGATTCTGTGTCGGATCCGGCACCATCGTTGTCGTCGCTGTCCCTGTGATCATCTTCTTTGATCCAACCGATCCCGTTCGGAAACCGTTCTTCAATCATCTCTGTTGTAACTCCCATCATAAGCGAAACAATACAGCATATAAGTCCTACTGCCGCGGTAACACCGCATACGATCCAGAATATTTTCCACCCTTTTTTCATAACTTAAGCCACCGCCTTTCTGTGAAATGGCAGACGACACAACCACACAATTCCCCTGATGATGCCCGGAAATACAATTGTACAGAGTCTGAACCCGGCAATCGTCCCAATCACACCGATTACCGTCAGGATAAGCCCTGTTCCAAACAGAGCAAGCCCTACTGCGATCGTCGGAATCATGCTGAAGATACCGGTACATATCAGTGTCACTCCTGCAACTGTAATTGCGGCAAATGCAACCACAATTGCAATAAAGATACAGAATACTGCTGCCAGACCCCCTAATATTACTGCCGCAATTCCCAAAAGCAGCGGTATGGCAACTGGTGCCGCAACGAGAATGATCGCAATGATCAGAAGAATCTTCAGTCCCCTGCTTGTCTTTGCATCCGGCCGGCTTGTTCTCTGATCCTGTTCCGCCTCCTGATATTGATACTGATATCCTTCCTGCGCTTTCTCTTCGCTCTCTTTTGATCCCTTCGGATACTCCACCACAGGATTCTCCACAGTATTCTCTGCCTGTCCGCTTATATCCGCCTTAATATTGGCCGCAACCTTTGCAGGACTTTCCAGCTCGCGGATCACCTCCTGTTCATTTTCTTCTCCTGCATCGTCAAAATAATCATTATAATATTTCATTGCATCCACACGTTCATATTCCGGTACATCCTGCAGCAGTGCTGCCAGTTCTGTCATAAATTCTACGCGAGTCATGCATCTGCACCTCCCTCAAACAACTCATTAATCTTCTTTGTATAGTTTTTCCACTCTGACTCATATAAATTCAACTGTGCTCTTCCCCGTTCTGTAACTTTATAGTACCTGCGGTTCCGACCGTCAAACTGCCGGTCATACACTTCCAGACATTCATCCTTCTGAAGCCTTCTGAGCACTGGATATAACGTCGATTCAGATACATCTATCGCCCGTCTTACATCCTGCGTAATCTTATATCCATACGTTCCTTCCACTTCCCGGGACACAACTGCCAGTACAATCGCATCCAACAGGGCAGCTCCGGCATTGAATACCATAAGCTCACTCCTTTCTCAGATTATGCTGCTCTTTCAAAACATATTACATATTACATATTCAAATAATATTATTTTGTTAGCTATATTATATGTCGTATAATATATTTTGTCAACATATATTATATTTTCTTTGAGAAAATATTTATATATAGATTGCGCCCTCTGTTACATCAAAAAAAGGGCAGGATGAATCCGAATTCTTTCATCCTGTCCTTTTTTTATAGAAATATCTCTTTTTTCATGGTAAATGAATAGATGATCTTTTCCTTTACAGGCTTTCCGGTCATCTGTGTCAGTGCCTTTGCATAGTAATCCAGCTGTGCTCGATACCTGTCTGCCAGTTTTTTCGCATCATAGATTTTATCAGTCTTATAGTCCAGAACTATCAGTCCATCATCTTCTTCAAAATATACATCGATGATTCCCTGTACCAGAATCAGATCTCCACTTTTCTCTCCCGGATACAGTTCATCCGCATCCACTCCCAGTACAAATGGCTGCTCCTTTCGCAATCGTTTCCGGCCGGCAGCGCATCTCATTCTCTGTCCCGTCTGCGTATTCAAAAAGTACAGGATATCTTTTACTCCGATACAATCTGCCATATCCTGCGTCATCTTTCCAGTTTCCACGTATCGTTTCAGCTGCTGGTTCAGTGCTGCCTCATCGTATACTTCAGAGAACTCCAACAATTCCATCACGCGATGGTAAACCGTTCCTCTGGAAGCACCGGTCAGTTCTTCTGTCTCCTGAAGGAATCCCGGAATCAGCGGAACAGCTTCCGGTTCCTCATACAGAAGCTCTCCCTGTTCTTCATCGGCTTCTGCCGGCTGTTCCATTGCATAAGCCCGTTTCTTTAATTCAGATACCGTATATTTCAATTTCTGCGAAGAGCCGGTTGCGTACGGATATTCATAACTGAACTGTTCCTGTATCTTCCAAGCGGCTTCCTGATCATATACTCTGTCCGTATCCCAGTGTTCCAACACCTCTTTCGTCATCCTCGCAACAGCCTCTTCTTCTACCTCTTCTTCAACGATGTCTTCTATCGTCAGAATCTGAAATGTAATCGGGCTGTCCATCTGCAGTCTCAGAAGCGCCGGAAGCACCCAGTCCCAGTAAGAAGATGCCGTACTCAGACGTTCAAATGTCAGTTCTTTTCCTCCCTGCCAGCGGGCCATCCCATAATCTTCCATTTTCTTTTTTACATTGGAAAGTGTTCCTGTAAGAATCAGCTTTTCTTTTGCCCTGGTAAAAGCAACATAAAGTACACGCAGCTCCTCTCCCAGACTGTCCAGTACTTCCTCTTTCTGAATTATCTTTTTTATGATCCCCGGACTTTTTGTTCTGCGTTCCAGATCCACCGCATCCAGCCCGATTCCCAGCCCGGCATGCAATACCACACTGCTTCTGGCGTCCTGAAGATTAAAGCGTTTTCCCATGCCTGCCACGATCACGATCGGGAACTCCAGCCCCTTACTTTTGTGGATCGTCATAATCCGCACCGTATCCGACTGTTCATCTTCCATGCTTGCCTCACCATAATCCACGTCGTACTTCTGAAGCTGTTCAATGTATCTTATAAAATGGAACAGTCCTTTGTAGCTAGTACTTTCGAAGGCTCTGGCTTTCTCAATCAGCATCTCAAGGTTCGCGCGCCTCTGGCCTCCTCCAGGCATGGCGGATACAAAGTCTCCATACCCGGTTTCTTCCAATATCTTCCACAAAAGCTCATGCATAGGTGTATATGGAACAACTATCCGGAACCGCTCCATCTGCCCCAGACATCTTTCCAGCTTTTCCCGGATCTGTTTTTGTGTACCATTCATCCGGTACTCTGACGCGGCCTGATAGAATGGCACATCTCTGTCAAAGCTTCTTATGACTGCCAGTTCTTCCTCTGACAGACCCCCGACCGGAGAAGTCAGCACTGCCGCAAACGGAATATCCTGCTTCCGATTATCCAGAACACGCAGGTAATCCAGAATCACTCCGATCTCCTGAGTTCCAAAATATCCTTCTCTGGTGCCTGCGCATGCCGGAATCCCTTCACGGCTGAGCACCTCAGTAAATACGTCTGCATATCCACGGATACTTCTGGTAAGAATTACAATATCCGAATACCTTGCCGGACGAAGCTTTCCTGTTTTCTTGTCTACAACCTTCTGTTCCCGAATCAGGGTCCGGATCCGTCCTGCAATCGCCCTTGCCTCTAATTCTCTCGCGGACATATTCCGGTTATCCGTATCTGATGCTGCAGATTCTGTCTCCAGCTCCTCTTCCCATGCATCAACATCACGGTCAATCACCAGAACTTCCGTATCCAGATGTTCTCCCGCGGGATACTCTGCACCCGGATACAATGCCGCCTGATCGTCATATACAATTCCCCCCAGATTCTTTGTCATAATCTGACGGAAGATATCGTTTACACTTTCAAGTACCTCTTTGCGGCTTCGAAAGTTTTTATGAAGATCAATCCTCTGTGTCAGGCTGTCTTCTACATCATAGGTGTTAAATTTCTCAAGGAACAGTTCCGGTCTGGAAAGCCGGAACCGATAGATGCTCTGTTTGACATCTCCAACCATAAATACATTATATCTGCCCACTCTGCAGGTTGAGATACTGTTCAGTATCGTTTCCTGAATCAGATTACTGTCCTGATATTCATCAATCATGATTTCCAAAAACTGCTGCTGGTACTCTTCCGCAATTGCAGAAGGGACCAGACCTTCATATGTTTTTCGGGTCAGTATCTGAAGTGCATACTGTTCCATATCTGAAAAATCGATCATATTCTGGGCCCGCTTCTTCTGCTCAAACCGCTCTGCAAACTGTTTCACCAGACCGGTCAGTTCAAGTACCGCAGGATAGCATGCTTTGAGATCGCGGATCATCGCCTGTGGATCCTGATAAAAATACTGCTGGACCAGACTTTTAATCACACCTTTTACCTCTTCACGGATCAGTTTTACCTGTTCTGCTTTTTCTTCAGATACACTTTTATCCCGAAGCGGAGCCAGCCTCACCCAGTTGATCTTCTGCATTTTTTCCGACAGGTGTCTATATTGTCCTATACCAAGAAGTTCTTCGACCAGCTGATGGTCATTGAGAAGTGCGTTCTCATAAACCATCGGTCCGTCTTCTGACTGACATATCATGAGTCCCTGTTCCACCATAGCTTTCGCATCTTCCAGATAGATTCTTACGTTGTTCATCACGATCCGGATTCCCGGACTATTCTCCAGCTCTGAAACCGTCTCCACCTCATAGGCACTCACACAGGAATCCAGCCATCCGTCAGCATCCGGATAGCTTCTGGAAAATTCATAGATCTTAAGAATCAGTTCCTCAATCTTTTTATCACTCTTTCCGCTGCCATAAGCATCTGTAAAATCCAGGAATCGCTGATCAGCCTCCTGATATTTTTCTTCCAGTATCTCTTCCAGAACATCATGACGAAGAAGCTTTAATTCTCCCTCTTCTCCAACCCGGAATCCCGGATCAATACTGATCGCCGGAAAATGATCTCTGATCACTGACAGACAGAAGCTGTGAATTGTAGTGATCTGTGCATTGTGGATGAGTGTTGCCTGTTGCTTAAGATGTTCATCCTGTGGATATTCCTCCAGTTTTTTCTCAATCGCATTCCGGATTCTTTCTTTCATCTCTGCAGCCGCCGCCTCTGTAAATGTCACGATCAGCAGGCGATCTACATCAACCGGCTCCCGGTCTCTGGTAAGCATCGCTATGATACGTTCTACCAGCACAGCCGTCTTTCCCGAACCAGCTGCGGCGGAGACCAGGATATTCCGGTTTCTCAGGTCAATGACCTTCTGCTGTTCTTTTGTCCAAGTCATACTCATGCCTGTCCGTCTCCTTTCTCCTGCTGTCCCTGCCGCGCTCTGATCATAGCAGCCATTGCCTCTTCCTTGCTCGTTTTACCAATGTCACGGTATTCATATCCCGGAATCTTCCGGTCAAATCCACACACATGCCTGTACGGGCAGTAATCACATCCCGTCTCCTGACCTCTCAGATAAGGGGAAGGCATCGTATCTCCGCTTAATATCTTTCTCCTGGATTCTTCAACCTTTTGCACTGCATATGACATCATCGCCCGGAACTCTTCGTCCGAAGCCACTCTGGAACTTTTTGCCAGACTTCCGTTTTTATTGTATCTGACCGGAACCGCAAGCGATTCTCCCTCTTTTCGATGTTCCAGATGTGCAAGCGAATCTTCACTCAGATTTATGATTCCATCCGGCTTTAATGCTTTTAAAATTGCTTTCTCCAGCTGTTCTTCCTGCTGCTCCACCAGCGGATCCTGTATCCGGTAGTAAAACACACCGGCCGGAATGATTTCCCTCTCAGGATGTCTCCTGCTCTCATTTTGCACCGCTGCCTCCATATAAACCATCAGCTGGAGCTGAAGTCCATGATACAGCGCCACCACATCAAACGACTTACTTCCGGTCTTGTAATCCATAACCTTCAGATAGATCTTATCTCCATCCTCGCATGTATCAATCCGGTCGATCTTACCGCCCAAAAACCGCATCTCATAAGCCTCCGGACGAAAATCTCCTGCCTTAAGCTGTTCTGTCAGAGCCCATACGGTACGCTCCAGCATCCGTTTCATACGCATGATCATGTATTCATTTCTTGCAGAACTATAGAGTACAGAATTTCCGTAATCTGTAATCGCCACATCCACACTCTCATCGATCAGCTGTTTTCTCTTTTCTTCAGATATGCCGATCCACCCTTCCGGCTGCGCTGCTGCCCTTCTGGAATATTGTTCCAGTGCACTGTGACAGACATTTCCCAGATCAACTGCCTGGAACTCATATTCCTGACGCTCACTCAGCTGCAATCCATATGCCAGAAAATGCGCATATGCACAGGAAGCATATTTTTCCATGCGTGTAATACTGGTTTCAAAATGCTCCCCATACAGCTTCTTTGCAACGGCTTCTGTCAGTCCGTCTGCCGGACACCTGTAATATCCGGCATTCAGAAGCTCCTCTACCTTCTGCTGCCACTTTGGATTCTTTTTATACCAGGTGTACAGCTCCTGCCACACCTGATCCATTGCCTCATATCCTCCCTGGAATCCCCGGATCAGGTATTCGATTCCCTGTTTTTCCGTAAATTCATGATCTGTCAGCGTCTTGTCTTCTTCCTCTTCCTGCACAAGAAGCGGATACAGCTTTTTCAGTTCCTGTACCAGATAAGAAGGACGCATACTCTTCCCCTCCGAGGACACCTTACTGTAATAGATCTCCAGTCTTTCCGAAGGTTTGGTCAGATTCATATAAAGATAAAACTTTTGTACATACGCTTTTTCTTTTCCTCCAGGAGACAGCGGCAGCTTCTCTCTGGCAAACTTCTCCCGGTCCCTCTCAGACAAAAGTCCCGTTCGAAGCAGAGATCCCGGAAGCTGGGAATCATTCGCCCCAACAAAGAACAGGGCCTTAATATCTTTTAACCTGGTACGCTCCATATCTCCTGCCACTACCTGATCAATGCTCGGCGGGATCACTCCCACACGGGCTTCTTCAAGGCCGGCATCCAGCAATTTACAATATTCATCCAGAGAAACCTTCTCATCCCCCAGAAGTTCTACAAACTTGTCAAATAATTCGATCACGATCCGATAGACCTGCGCATATTCCTTTGCCAGGGCCAGTTCTCCGGCTTCCTGAAACGCTTCTTCCTGGCGGGCCAGTCTGTCCTGAAGGTTCTCTTTCACCATAAATTCATAGACAGCCAACGTAATATCACGCACCGTTTTCTGCTTTTGCTTCAGCACATACATCAGTGCATCCACCTTTTCAACCAGCATTACACGGGAATGATTCAGGTGTTCCAGTTCTTCTTCTTTCATTCCCTTCAACCGGCGGATCCACCTTTTCTGCCAGTTTTTATATCCGCGAATTCCCAGACCGATCACATAATTTTCCAGTTCATCCACTTCATCAAAAGTATACCCCGCCAGATTCGTGCGTAAAAACCGGAAGACACTTTCATACGAAAAGTTCTGCTCTGCCATATTCAGAAGACTTCGGAGATATTCCACGAACGAATTCAGCAGAATACTTCTCTTATGATCCATAAATACCGGAATCTCATACATGGAAAATGCCCGTTCCAGATAATCTCCATATACATCCATATTGCTGACGATCACACCGATATCACGATATCTGAGTCCTTCCTTTCTCACCAGTCTCCGGATTCCCTCCGCCACAGCTTCCGCTTCTTCTTTTGGATTTCTCGCAACATGGATTCTGACAGAATCCTGTGGCTTTTCGTAAATATCGCTGTCATAACGAAACAGATTGCGCTCAAGAAACGCAAGCGGCTCGTTCTCACGAAAACGATATACGGGTCTGTCATATAAGCAGACCGGATCTTCTATTGCTATCTTCTTTTCTTTTGCAAGCTGTATCAGAGTCGTCACCATCTGCTTGCTCAGTGCAAACAGCTGATATGGATGGCGGTAAGAGTATGGATTTTCCCGTTCATCCATTGTCACCGTGATCATCACCTTACGGCAATGTATGAACAATTGCAGGAGCAGACGATTCTGAACCGGTGTAAATCCCGTAAACCCATCCAGCACCACCGTACTGTTCTTCAGGATATCTGACCGTTCCACCACGCGGCTCAGTACATCCAGAAGTTCTTCTTTCGTAATATATTTTTTCTCAAGATAATCCTGAAATCCTCTGTAAAGGATGCGGATATCATTTAATTTATAGTATAATCTGGAATCTTTCCCTGCAGACTCCATCATATGTTCCAGCTCTTCTTCCCGAATATCATATTGAGTAAATTCAGAGATAACAGATTTTACCTCACTGATATAACCAAGCTTCTTCATATTGCCGCGCAGGACTTTTAATTCTTCCTCATAATCTGCTGCAATCTTACGAAGGATCAGGTTTTTTCCCTCATCGTCCAGAACCGGAAGTGTCTCTCCTCCCGTCTCTTCAAACACACGATATGCCAGTCTCCCAAAGCTCAGTACATCGATATTCATAATCCCATGCCTCGGATGCATCATCACCAGATCTTTCTGCGTCTGCATGGTAAACTGCTCCGGCACAAGAACAATATAATTACGTTCCGGAAAACGCATGGATTCCTCGATCACATGCTGGTATAGATATGTTGATTTTCCTGAACCTGAAGGTCCGAAAATAAATTGTAACGGCATAAAACTCCTCCTGAAAACATACAAGATCAGGTCTATTTTAACATTTTCTTTTTCCGACCACAATGACAGATTCTGGTCGTCCCCTCCTCATCCCCGGAATACAGAAAAAAACCGGCGATGCATGCCACTCTTATGATGGCTGAAACACTGCCGGTTTTATTCATATTATATGATCACGATATTCTTTTGACAGGAAATATAATGCCGGACTTTATAATGCCCTCAGTTTCTCTGCAAATTCATTACTCAATGTCATTTTTGCAACGTAGAACACATCGCCGGTCATGTAGACGCTCCAGTCATCCTCCACTTCCACCTGCAGATCTCCGCCAGGCATATGGACGATCACTTTATTATTCGTCATTCCAAGCTTATATGCAACCCCTGCCGCCGCACATGCTCCCGTTCCGGATGCCCTTGTATAGCCGGCTCCTCTTTCGTAGATCTCAATCGCAATATGCTCTTTATCGATCACCTTCATGATCTGCGTGTTGATACGGTTTGGAAAATATCTTGCAATCTCGGAATAATCACCGATCTTGCATACCAGAGGTTTTGAGATCTCCCGCATCGGGATCACACAATGCGGATTACCGATCGATACACAGGTAACCGGATACAGTGTTCTTCCAAACACCATATCTTCATTGATCACTTCTCTTCTCTCTCCGGTCACCGGAATATCATCGCTCCAGAAAGAAAGTTTTCCCATAGACACTCTGAGACGGCTTCCATCCTCGTTTAAGAAGGTTACTTCAACGGGTCCGTTGCCTGTATATAATTTAAAATTCTTCTTCTGAACATAAGATGCATCTTTCAGATATTTTGCAAAGATACGAACTCCATTTCCGCTGGTCTCTGATTCACTTCCGTCCGGATTCCATACCTTTACATACATTCCTTTCTCCTGAAGAATCGGTCCCTCCAGGATACCGTCTGCCCCAAGTCCCTCGTTACGGTCACAGATCATTTTTACATTTTCCGGTGTCAGTTTCAGTTCGTTTTTATTCGGATCAAATACAATATAATCATTGCCAAGTCCATGATATCTCTCTAATACAACCTTCATAACATACCTCCATCGTCTCAGTCTCCTGCCGGCGCAGTATTCCCTGCTCATCTAATTACATGATATCAGGCAACATTTCCCGTTTCAAGGCAAATAATGCTGATAATATTGCAAATAATGCTGTTTTACGATACTATGAAGAAAGTAAAAAAGAAGCATCCCAGACATCGAAAGGAGCATTCCCATGGACCAGTACAGCAAAAAAGGATATCTGAACAGCGAGTTCCGGTTATTTCATCTGACAGACAAAGAAACCCGGGAGGTAGAATATCATTACCACGATTTCGACAAGATCACCATCTTCATCCGTGGGCATGTCGTCTATACGATTGAAGGAAAATCATATGAGCTGAAACCTTACGATATCGTACTGGTCAAACATAATGATATCCATCGTCTGACCGTTGACAACACAGTTCCATATGAACGGATCATCGTCTACATCTCTCCCAATTTTATAGATGCCTACCAGACTGATTCCTATGATCTGAGTTATTGCTTTCAGAAAGCTGAATCTGAACATTCCAACGTTCTTCGCATCGCTACGCCCGAAAAAAGCTCTCTTCTGCGTTCCATCACCCGTCTGGAAGCATCTTTTTCAGACGAAGGCTATGCCGCAGATCTGTATCGGCAGGTCATGTTTCTTGAATTCATGATCCACCTGAACCGTGCCGCAAGAAAAAACCGGCTGGAGTTCATTGATACGGATATCTGCAATACAAAGATTCAGGACATTCTTTTTTATATCAATGAAAATCTGAGAGAAGACCTCACGATCGATGCGATTGCTGACAGATTCTATATCAGCAAATACTATATGATGAGATTATTCAAGCAGGAGACCGGCTATACGCTGGGACAATACATCTCCCAGAAGCGGCTCCTGCTCGCAAAAGAATTGATTTTATCCGGTGAAGCCGTTACACAGGTGTGTTACGACTGTGGCTTTAAGGATTATTCTACATTTTCCAGAGCCTACAAACGACTGTTTCAGGAATCACCCCGGGATACTCTGACTCTTTCATAGAGTTCCGGGGACACATATGCCCTTACAAAGATGCCTTCTTCTCTGTATTCTTCTTCCTGAAGTTCCCCATACTTTCGAATCAGCTGTATCTTTCCGGCTTCCTGATAAGAATATAAACTTTCTATGGCAACTTTCTGCTGTCTGAGTACCGCCTCGATCGTCTTTAACAGCTCCTGAATTCCATCGCCCGTCTTTGCAGATATCTTCACAGTATAATCCGCATGAAAATCTCTTACATTCCATTCATTCTCTGCTTTATCCTGCTTGTTGAATACGGTGATGACCGGCTTATCTGTCACTCCCAGATTCTGCAGAGTCTCATATACAACATACATCTGTTCATCCATCTGCGGATTGGAGGCATCTACCACATGCAGAATCAGGTCTGCATATTTGGCTTCCTCCAGCGTACTGCGAAAAGCCTCAATCAGATGATGCGGAAGCTTGCGGATGAAACCTACGGTATCCGTAAGAAGAATCGACTGACCGCTTGGAAGCTTCAGTTCCCTTGTCGTCGGATCCAGTGTAGCAAACAGCTTATCTTCCGCCAGAATTCCGGCTCCCGTCAGTGTATTTAAAAGCGTAGACTTTCCCGCATTCGTATATCCCACAATTGCTGCCACCGGAACACGGCTTTTACTCCGCTGTTCTCTTGTCACTTCCCGATGCCTTTTCACATCCTTCAGTTCTCTGTTCAGCTGAGCAATCCTGTTCTTGATCAGCCTTCGATCCATCTCCAGCTTCTTTTCTCCGGGGCCTCTCGTACCGATTCCACCACCCAGTCTGGACATGGCAGTTCCCCACCCGGTAAGTCTGGTCTGCTGATACTTAAGCTGTGCAAGTTCTACCTGGATCTTTCCCTCACTGGTGGATGCACGCGAAGCAAAGATATCCAGTATCACAAGCGTACGATCCATCACCTTCGCATCCAGTTCATCCTGAAGATTCTTCATCTGTGCCGGTGATAATTCATCATCACAGATAATTCCGGTTGCCTCAAGTTCCCAGATCAGATCCTTCAGTTCCTGTAATTTCCCCTTGCCAACATAAGTTCCCGGATGGATCTGTTCCCTGTTCTGAATCAATATTCCAACCGTTTCCGCCCCCGCTGTGGATGCCAGATCCTTCAGTTCCTCCAGAGACTGCAGGGTATCATCCTGATCGGATAAGCTTACTCCCACCAGAATCACTTTCTCTTTTTCTTTTTCCAAATCAATCATATGTGCCATAATTATCTTGTCTCCAGAAATTCCGCTTCTTTTTTTGCATCCTCATCATCCGGATAATCTTCCAGATATTCCTCAAGCTTTACCTTCACACTTTCCCAGTCTCCTGTCTGTTCATAGGCTGCAATGATATTATAACGGATCTCCTGTTCCATCTCCTCACTGTTATCCTCATCCTCAAGCGCCAGATTGTAAAAATTCAATGCCTTCTCCGGATGATCCAGTTTCAGTTCACAGCTTCCAAGGAAGTTATAGATCGTGCCCGTTTTTTTTGCATCATTCTCCAGTGCGTTTTTAAATGCCTCACACGCCCCTTCATAATCTTCCATCTCCCACTTTGCGATTCCGATTCCACGATAGGCGTCTCCCACGTTTTTCTCCTTCTCTATTGCCTCCTCGAACTGTTCTATCGCTTTCTTATATTCTCCATCTTCCAGATATTCTACTCCCTGCTTTGCAGGATTTTTTCCACAGCCGAACACCAATACCGCTACAATGACTGTGAGTAATACACATTTTATACGTCCCATCTTTTTCCCTCTCTGTAATTAATATTTCCTGTTGCATTAAACAAGGCAGGTCCCCATGCCTGCCTCATAATACGCGATTTCAAATATGATTATTTCTTTTTCTTATTTGCAAGCTTTCCCATCAGTTCGTTCTCACCGTCAAAGATTCTGGAGATGCGAAACTTCTTCTGAATCTCATAGACATCACTCTGTCCCTCTGCAAAAACTTCTGCAAATAAGGCTTTTGGATCCTCCACATGCTTCATTCCTTCACGCTCAGCGGAATCCGTCTTTACAGCGACCTTTCCATCAAATATAATAGGACTTCTTTTTACGGTGGAACTTCTGACTTCAATAATCGTCCTTGTATTATTATAAGCTGAAGTGCTGTTTAAAATCAAGAATATATATTGTTATGTCAATGTTCTGTCTGTTATGTCAATGTTCTGTCAATGTTCGAATTTCACTACCAGCGCCTTTGATCTTCCCTGCTGTTTTCGACTGCACAGGAGATCGCTTCATTGAATGTCGGGTGCGCCCGCATCGCATACATCAGCTGAGCAGACGTAAGACCATTCGCAATCGCAGTCGCCATCTCGCCGATCATATCCGTTGCACGCTCACACATCATCTGCGCTCCAAGAAGCACATCACTGTCCGCTGCAAATAAAAGCTTGATAAATCCATGCTTTTCCTGTGAGATAACCGCCTGTCCGTTTACATCCATCACATACTTTCCACAGCGAAGAGGAATTCCCTTCTTTCTTGCATTTTCTTCCGTAATTCCCACAGATGCAATCTCCGGATCTGTATACAGACAGCTTGGAACGATTGATATCGGTGTAAACAGACAGCTTGGCACCATCTCGATGATCACCGATGGCTGAAGATCATTCATACGTTCCACCACGTACGCAGCCTGCGCGGACGCTACATGCGCCAGCTGGATTCCTCCGATCACATCCCCGATCGCGTAGATTCCTTTCATACTGGTCATATAAAAGTCATCTACAACAATTCTTCCATTCTCAGTCCGGATCGGGACATCCGGATCAAACAGCCCTTCTGTATTGGCTGTTCTTCCTACCGATACCAGAACCGCATCCACTTCTTCATGCTGATTGATTCCCCGGTACACATATCTGCATTCCAGGCCCTGTTCTTTCTGCGTTACTTTTTCAAGAATACTCTCCTTATAGATATGAATGCCTCTTCCGGTCAGTATCTCTTCCAGAGTATCGGAAAACTCCACATCCATGTTCGGAAGCAGACGGTCTGATAATTCTACGATCGTCACTTCACTCCCCAGAGCATTGAACACAGTTGCAAGCTCAATCCCGATCACACCGCCTCCCAGGATCAGCAGTCGCCTGTACCGGCTCTCATTGGATGTAAGCAGCTCCTCACTTGTCATAACACCGGGAAGCTCCATTCCCGGAATATCTACCATACGTGCCTTTGCACCCGTCGCGATCAAAATATATTTTCCTGTAAAATACACCGTTTCCTGAGACTGCGTGACTACTCTCACTTTGCGGTCGCTTTGGATGGTTGCACGTCCTCTTACCGATGTGATTCCCAGATCAGCAAATTCTTTTTCAAGTCCTTCCCGCATCTTTGCAGCAGAATCATCTTTATACTCATAGATCTTCTGAAGATCAAATCCCACCTTTTCCGCCGTCAGTCCAAATTTTTCACATTCCTTCATCTCATGATACAAGGTTGCGGCATGTACAAGTGCCTTCGTCGGAATACAGCCTCTGTTGATACAGGTTCCGCCAATCTCTCCTTTGTCAATGATCACAACCTTCATTCCCAGCTTTGCTGCTTTTTTTGCGGCCACATATCCGCCGGGACCTGCTCCGATGATTACAAGATCATATTGCTTTTCCATACAACTTCCCCCTCTAGTCAATCTGCCAGTCAATCGGCTCCACTCCATGCTCTTTCAGGAACGTATTTGCCTGACTGAATGGTTTACTTCCAAAAAAACCTCTGTATGCAGACAACGGACTCGGATGTGGTGCTTTCAGGATCAGATGGTTCGGATTCGTCAGCATCCGTTCCTTCCGCTGTGCCGGAGAACCCCATAAGATAAAGACAATCGGACGATCCTGCCCATTCAGTGCCATAATCGCAGCATCCGTGAATTCCTCCCAGCCAATTCCACGGTGCGAATTGGCCTGATGTGCCCGCACCGTCAAAACGGTATTCAGCATCAGTACTCCCTGTCCGGCCCACTTTGTAAGACAACCATGATTCGGAATCGTACATCCCAGATCATCATGCAGTTCCTGATAGATGTTCACAAGAGAAGGGGGAATATCCACACCCTTCTGAACTGAAAAGCACAATCCGTGAGCCTGTCCGACATTATGGTATGGATCCTGCCCCAGAATCACTGCCTTCACTTCATGGAGCGGAGTCAGATGAAATGCATTAAATATATCATTTGCCGGCGGAAACACCTGATGCGTTTTGTATTCCTGATTTACTGTTTCATATAGTTTTTTATAATACGGCTTCTTAAATTCTCCCTGGAGAGCCTCCAGCCAGTCATTATTAATTGCTGCCATCGTTTTGTCCCTTCATATCTATAAACGTACAGACACGTTTCTTCCTCTCAGATATTCTTTTACTTCCCGGATCTCCAGTTCCTTATAATGAAACAGAGACGCTGCCAGTGCTGCATCCGCCTTTCCTTCCGTCAGTGCATCATAAAAATGCTCCAGCGTTCCGGCGCCTCCGGATGCAATGACCGGAATTGACACCGCTTCTGCAATCGCTCTGGTCAGTTCCAGATCGTATCCTGCTTTTGTACCGTCACAGTCCATACTGGTAAGAAGGATCTCTCCGGCCCCAAGCTTTTCCACCTTTGCAGCCCATTCCAGCGCATCGATTCCCACATCAATTCTGCCGCCATTCTTATAGATATTCCATCCGCTTCCGTCCGCACGCCTCTTTGCGTCAATCGCAACGACAACACACTGGCTGCCAAACTTCTCTGCCGCATCTGAGATCAGCCTCGGTGTATTGATTGCAGAAGAGTTGATTGATATCTTGTCTGCACCCTCTCTCAAAAGTGCTTTGAAATCATCTACCGTGCGGATTCCTCCGCCAACCGTAAACGGGATAAACACCGTCTCCGCAACCTTGCGTACCATGTCTACCACAGTTTCCCTTGCATCGGAAGATGCAGTAATATCCAGGAACACAAGTTCATCTGCTCCCGCCTTATCATAAGCCTTTCCAATCTCGACCGGATCCCCGGCATCTCTGAGATCCACAAAATTCACGCCTTTTACTACACGTCCGTTATTGACATCCAGACACGGAATAATTCTCTTTGTATGCATATTGTCCCCTCCGTCTATAATTCCACAAAATTCTTCAGAATCTGAATTCCCACATCGCTGCTCTTCTCCGGATGGAACTGGCACGCAAACACATTGTCCTGTTCCACAGAAGCATGAATATTTGTACTGTACTGCGTCGTTGCGGTTACAATACTTTCATCTTCTGCTTTCAGATAATAGGAATGTACAAAATATACATATGGATCCTTCGGAAGTCCCCGGAACAGTCTTCCCTGATTATGAAATTCCAGAGAGTTCCATCCCATGTGTGGAATCTTAAGGCCTTCCTGATCCGGAATCCGTAAGATCTCCCCTTTTAATATTCCAAGTCCCTCAACTCCCGGTGTCTCATCACTTCGTTCAAATAAAAGCTGAAGTCCAAGGCAGATTCCAAGAAATGGAGTACGGTTTCTGACCACCTCATGAATCACTTCATAAAGCCCATACTGATGGATCTTTTCCATCGCATCTCCAAACGCTCCTACTCCCGGAAGGATCACCTTATCCGCATTAAGAATTGTCTCTCTGTCTCTTGTAATCGTCACATCCTGTCCCAACAACTGCATGGCTTTTTCCACGCTCTTAATGTTTCCTGCATCGTAATCAATAATTGCAATCAATGTCTTAACCTGCCTTTCTTCATCTGGTACTGTATTGTTTTATTTTACATCAAGTTCAAACCAGAATTCAACACCGTTATCATAATTATTCACTCCATACTTCTGATGGAAAGACTCCATGATTGCTTTTACTATAGAAAGGCCGATTCCGTTTCCTCCATACGCTCTGGTATGTGCCTTGTCCACTTTATAAAACTTATCCCAGATGTGAGGGATATCTTTTTCCGGAATCGGCATACCGGTATTAAAGACGGTGACCTTCGCCTTTTCTTCGTCTGTCAGGATCTTCACCTCTACTACTTTCGCACCGCTCACATGATGAAATGCATTGCTTACATAGTTACGTACCACTTGTTCCACTTTGAATTCATCCGCCCATACATAGACCGGAGCTTCCTGGCGAAAGATGACTTCTGCCTCCTCCTGCTGTGCAAGAATCTCCATGCTCTGAAGAATTCCTCTGATCAGCTCTGTCAGATCAAACCGCTCAAACGAGATATCCTCATCTCCGAATTCCAGCTGATTCAACGTCAGAAGGTTTTTTACCATCTGATTCATCTTTGTTGCTTCATCCATGATAACATCACAGTAAAACTCACGGCTCTGTGCATCCTCGTTGACGCCCTCTTTTAACCCCTCTGCATATCCCTGGATCAATGCCAGCGGTGTCTTAAGTTCATGCGATACATTGCCAAGAAATTCATTGCGCATCTGTTCCAGCTTTTCTTTCTGCTCAATGTCTTTTTTCAGGCTGTTATTCGCTTTTTTCAGCTCTGAGATCGTACTTTCCAGCTTTTCTGACATCCGGTTGAAGTTCTCGCCCAGTTCTCCGATCTCATTCTTTCCTCCGCTGGTATATTTTACATCAAAATCAAGATTCGCCATGCGGTCCGACAAAAGGGCAAGTTCATGGATCGGATCAGTAATCCGTTTGGAAAAATACCAGATAAAGATTACGGCCAACAGAATCAGCACACTACCGATATAGATCAGAAAACGATTGGATATCGCCGCACTTTCCCTGATTCCTTCCAACGGGCTTCGAATCAGGAACTGACTCCCGTCACTGAGATATCCCCACATCTCAATGTAATAATTCTGGTTCCAGGGATCCCAGGACTGACTGATCCGGTAATCATCTGTAGACTTCAGAACCTTACTGTCTTTTTGTGCCTGATTAAGCAGATATCCAAACATCTGATTCTTTAGCATATCCTTATCATACACATTTGTAAAAACCGTTCCGCTGCTTTCGTCCAGAATCAGAAAAGAAGTATTACTTTTTTCTGCAAGATGAACCAGACTGTTCGCCACTTTTTCATCAGTCAGAGTCCCTTTTTCAATTGCCTCATTCAGTTTCCCGTATATATCGATAAACTGTGTCTGTTTATTTCTGATATAATATGGCTCCAGGAAATTCCCATTGATAACCAGAAGAGCCAGCATCATGCAGGCAAGCAAACCCACAAAAGCGGCGATCATCTGATGCTTGATCGAATGCCCTGCAGAATGTCTGCCCATACGTTTTTTCAGAGAGATCATGCTTCCACCTCGAATTTATATCCCATTCCCCAGATAGTCTTAATATAATTTCCTTTTTCTCCAAGCTTACTTCTTAACTTTTTCACATGTGTATCAATCGTTCTCGCATCTCCAAAATAATCATAATCCCATACATTATTCAGAATCTTCTCTCTGGACAGTGCGATCCCCTGATTTTCCACAAAATAAGTCAGCAGTTCAAACTCCTTAAAGCTAAGTTCAATCTCTTTTCCGTCGATTCTCACCTGATGAGCCGCCTTGTCGATCACGATGCCTCCTGCATCCAGCTCTTCTTCTGATCCGATCGCATGAGCCCTTCTTAGGATCGCACCGACTCTTGCAACCAGAATCTTCGGACTGAACGGTTTTGAGATGTACTCATCCACACCGAGGTTAAATCCCTGCAGTTCATCATGCTCTTCTGATCTTGCAGTCAGCATGATAATCGGAACCTGTGAAGATTCACGGATCTCCCTGCAGGTCTGCCAGCCGTCCATCCTTGGCATCATTACATCCAGAATGATCAGTGCAATGTCCTTTTCCTCATAGAATATCTCCATCGCTTCCATTCCATCGCCTGCCTCCAGAACAGTATAGCCTTCTCTTTCCAGGAAGTCCCGAACCAGCTTCCGCATTCTGCTTTCATCATCTACCACCAGTATCTTTACTTTATCCATGTCATTCGCCTCCATATTGACGCTATTGTCTCATTTTTTCTATCATAACAGGAAAATATGTCATTTGTGTGAATAGAATAAAAGAAATAATATAAAGCAGAAACCTTGACAAACAAAACATTCATTCTATATAATTAATTTCAACTGATGCAAGACAGTCTGCGAGCCAGCAACAGCACATATATCAGGGCTTGTACTGGTTTCGACGGGGGTCTGGAAGTTGGAGAAGCCATCCGTAGCGGGACACTACGATAAAAGTTCCAATTAAATATAAACGCAGACAATAGAGAATTAGCGTACGCTGCCTAATCTGGCGGCAGTCGGCCCCGGGTCATCCGCTGCCTGGGTCACCGGCTTCAACGAGGCGGAGCACTTCGTTTCCAAAGCTTTGAGGGAATGGAAGAACTTATGAAGCTACTAAAGTCCGTAACCTGTCATTAGGTGACGGACGGAGGGAATGTTAATATAATGACTGTGATGGGAGATGCTTCGATGGATGGGCTTTCGGACGCGGGTTCAACTCCCGCCAGGTCCACTAAAAAAACACCATTACGATGACGTATTGTAATAGGTGTTTTTTCGTTTATTATTTTTGAAATGAGGGAACAAGTATGCAGGAAAACAACATTATGAATCTGAACGAATCGCAGCAGACAGAAAGCCTGAAAGTGAATATGGAACAATTAGAGAAGGTACTTATGAAAAGCCACCGGATCGATCCGAATCTTTATCTGGAGTATGACGTAAAACGTGGTCTCCGTGACTCTGCCGGAAAAGGTGTACTGACCGGTCTTACGGAAGTCTCTGATGTCTGTGCCTACAACCTTGTGAACGGACGTATGATCCCGGCAGACGGTGAACTCTACTACCAGGGAATTAACGTGAAAGATCTGATAAATGGTCTGCGTGGAAGAAAGTACGGTTTTGAAGAAACCATCTATCTGCTCCTGTTCGGAAAACTCCCGGATCAGGAAGAACTGAACATGTTCCTGGATGTCATGTTCGAACTGCAGACACTGAGCGGACGTTTTCTCAGAGATGTTGTCATGAAAGCATCCAGCGAAAACATCATGAATGCCATGCAGCGCTGCATCCTTACACTCTACACCTATGACTCTGATCCGGAAAACATATCACCTGCCAATGTACTTCGGCAGTCCCTGGATCTGATCGCTAAGCTTCCTCTGATCGCGGTCTACTCCTATCATTCTTACCGGCATTTTCGTAAAGATGATACTTTGCTGATCCGCAACCCTCAAAAGGGATTGTCTATGGCCGAAACCATCCTTCTGATGCTTCGTCCGGACGGCCAGTATACCGAACTGGAAGCAAAGGTACTGGATATTGCACTGATTCTACATGCAGAACACGGCGGCGGTAATAACTCAACCTTCACGACACACGTTGTCACCTCCTCCGGTACCGATACATATTCTTCCACTGCCGCATCGATCGGTTCTCTGAAAGGGCCGCGCCACGGCGGTGCCAACCTGAAAGTCCAGAACATGTTTGCCGATATCAAAACACACATCAGCGACTGGACCAACGAAGAAGAAGTGTCTGCATATCTTCAGAAGATTCTGAACAAGGAAGCCTTTGACCATTCCGGTCTGATCTACGGTATGGGACATGCCGTTTACACGCTTTCCGACCCACGTGAAGTCATTCTGAAAACATTTGCAAAAGCTCTGGCAGAAGAAAAGGGACTGACGGAAGAATTCGCACTCTACGAACTGGTAGAACAACTGGCCGGACAGATGATCATGGAACATCGCAAGCTTTTTAAAAACGTATGTGCAAACGTAGACTTTTACAGCGGCTTCGTATATTCCATGCTGGGTATTCCGCAGGAACTCTTCACCCCGATCTTTGCAATCGCACGTATGCCGGGATGGAGTGCTCACCGTCTGGAAGAACTGATCAACGCAAGCAAGATCATTCGTCCTGCTTATAAGTATGTAGGAACACACAGCGAATTTCATGCCATAGACGAACGTTAATACATAATGGGACGGCTGCAGAATGGAATATACCATTCTGCAGCCGTCCCTCTTTTCAATTACTAATGTACTTTATTTATTGGATGCAAATATAAATCCCAGGAATCTGATCAGTGTATATACCACAAATACAACTGCGATTACCGTTTCAACAAGTACAACGTACTGAAGCACCGGCATCGGTGTTCCCATATTGGCAAGACATGCCATCGTCTGCTTCGTAGCGATCGCGCTGATTACAAACGGGAATGTAAATGCCGCATAACTCGGATAGAATTTTAATTTCAGATATCCAATCGCCTTTACAAGTGAAAAGATGTAAAGAACCGTTGCTACTGCAAGCATTGCCAGCAGAAATCCTCTTGACTTTGGCATTACAGACTGTACATATCCTGCGATACAGAGACTTGTAGGCGCCGCATAGATACAGATCAGCGGCTGTGCAGGCTCCGGAACCTGTGGACACTTGACATAGCGTATCGTCACAAGCACAAGCAAAAGAATCAGTGTTACAAAACCAAACCAGAAAGCGATTGATCCGATTCCGGTCTTTTCATAAGCAGGTGCCGTAACTGCCGCTACTGCAATTCCGACATATACAATGTAATAACTTGCAAACACCTTCGGAAGCTGAAGCTTCAGAATAAACTTCACTGTAAAATAAACGATCAGTACGATATGTAAAAGAATCGCAAAATACCAGATATACATTGCCGCCGGTCCAATGAACGGTTTTACATAAGTACTGAGGAGCATCAGTGCCATTGGAAATGTTCCGGATACACTGGCCATAATCGGATTCTGCATATCTTCTTTGATCATTTGCGGAAACATGATCAGTTTCAGCAATACCAGTATCAGTAAGAACGCCGCTACAATACCGCACACAGAACGAATGCCTTCCCCATAGCTCTGCAGCAGATTGCCAAGCGCTACCAATCCCAGCATAACACCACAAAGAGGGATCGGAACTTTTTTAATTATGTCTTTCATATTGATGAATTCCTTTCTGTCTCAATAAAAATTGTCACAACAACCCTGATCAGATCTCTGCAATCGCCCGTCTCGGTGCCGGTTCATCGATCTCATCAAGATTTTTGATTCCCAGTTCACGACAGACAATCTGAGCCACTTTCCATGTACACAATCCTGTGAAGAAAATGCACTGTTCTTTATGCTCTCCACGTCCTTTGTCAAATTCCTTCGTAAGAACTCTGCAGCAGATTGCGTTTTTCTGATTTGCCACTTTGAACCAGTCGTGAAGTTCTTTGGTCAGCTCCATACATTTCACACTCTTCGGATTCGTAGGACCATCCTGCTCTGTTCTTCCAAAAAACATTCCCAATGCAAGAATTCCTCCGTTAAATGCACCACAGACACATCCGGACTTTCCTGCACCTACCGCCATACCGGATGCCATTGCGATAACCTCTTCCGGCACATCAAGCTTAAATTCATCACGAATTGCACTGATCAGTGCTTCACAACAATAATAACCATCCTTAAATTTTTTCTCTGCCACCTGCTGTACCGCTCTTGGGCTGATTTCTGTTACTCC
>JAEDLC010000125.1 GCA_016295505.1 Dorea sp. | reverse complement strand
CTGCTACCGGTGAGCAGATCATCCTTGGTATTACAAAAGCATCTCTTGCAACCAATTCATTCCTGTCAGCTGCATCCTTCCAGGAGACTACGAAAGTTCTTACGGAAGCTGCGATTAAGGGCAAAGTCGATCCATTGATCGGATTAAAGGAGAACGTAATTATCGGTAAACACATTCCGGCTGGTACAGGTATGAGAAAATATCGTGATATCAAGCTGAATACAGAAATGTCTATGGATGATGAACTTGTTCTGGATGAAGATTTTGACTTTGATGAAACGATTGCAATGGATGAAGATATGGATCTGAATGATAACATTGGTCTGGAAGAGGATACAGAAGAAGTTACTATAGAAGAATAGGAACAGTTATTAAGGATTGTTGCAAAATTTGCGACAATCCTTTTGTGACAGATTGAAAATTAAAAATTATAGATTATTCATAGTATACAATTTGAAGGTAAAACACGTAGAGTAATTGACTTTTTTGGTACAAGAGTCTATAATTGGATTCAGCAGAAATCGGTAATGACTGATTGCCGAATCGTAATATTTGACAAAGAAAGGTTGGGGACAATAATGGACCAAGGAAAAGTATCAAGAGTATTAAAATCTATGGAGGAGCACGGAATTCCGCAGATGATCGTATCTGACCCGGTTGCAATCTTCTATCTCACAGGAAAGTGGATTATTCCGGGAGAGAGACTTCTGGCATTATACCTGAATGTAAATGGTAATCACAAACTGATCATCAACAAACTGTTTCCACAGGAAAAAGATCTTGGTGTAGAGCTTGTATGGTATGATGATATCGAAGACGGCGTAGAGATCTTAAGCAGATACGTAGAAAAAGACAAAGTCATGGGTATTGATAAGACATGGCCGGCAAGATTTTTGATTCGTCTGCAGGAACTGGGCGGCGGAAGCAAGTTCGTGAACGGATCTCCTATCATTGATTACATCCGTATGGTAAAAGATGAAAAAGAGCAGGAACTGATGAGAGAATCTTCCAGACTGAATGACATTGCTATGGAAAGACTGATTCCATGGGTTGTAAAGGGACTGACAGAGAGAGAACTGAACGCAAAGATCCGTGAAATCTACAAAGATCTTGGATGTGAGGATGTATCATTTGATCCGATCACAGCATATGCAAAAGGTGCTGCAGATCCACATCATGTAACAGACGATTCCAAGGGAAAACGCGGCGACTGTGTAATCCTTGATATCGGAGCATTCAAAGACAATTACGCATCAGATATGACAAGAACCGTATTTATCGGAGAAGTATCTGATCGTGCAAGAGAGATCTATGATATCGTAGTAGAGGCTAACAGACGTGGTATCGAAGCTGCAAAACCGGGTAACAGAATGTGTGATGTTGACCTTGCGGCAAGAAACTACATCGAAGAAAAGGGTTATGGACAGTACTTTACACACAGAACAGGACATTCTATCGGACTTGAAGATCATGAGTTCGGTGATGTATCATCTGTAAATACAGATATTATTCAGGTTGGACAGTGCTTCTCTGTAGAACCGGGTATCTATATCGCAGAGGAAGGCATCGGTGTTCGTATTGAGGACCTTGTAATTATTACAGAAGATGGATGTGAAGTTCTGAATGACTTTACAAAAGATCTGATCGTAGTACCGGAAGAATAAGAAGAGATGAAAAAGGCATCGAAACAGTGAAAACTGCGTCGATGCCTTTTTTAGCCGTTTTTTATAGCAGACTTAATAGAAACCTGCAAATTTAAAGCCGAGAAGAATCAATACCAGGATGATACTGGGTCTTGCGATTTTTGAACCATTTTTCATGACAAGTCCTGCGCCGAGATAGCCGCCGAGCATATTACAGGCGGCGGCCGCGAGTCCAAGAGGAATGAAAACCTGCCCGTTGATCAGGAAGACGGCCAGAGAGGTGATGTTTGTTGTCAGATTGATTACCTTTGCCTGGGCATTGGCTGTCCGGATACTGAGTTTTGCGAAAACAGTAAAGGCAATGATCAGGAAAGTTCCGGTCCCGGGACCGTAGAAGCCATCGTAACAACCGATCACAAAAGCAGCAATCGCAGCGGTAAGATAGGTGCGACGGTTCAGAATAATGGTGTCTGTGCCGTGATCGTTGAAAAGCTTTTTGTTCAGAACAAAAAACGCAGACAGCGGCAGGATAGCGATCAATATGCAGGTCATGATATCTGAAGGAACCATCAAAGAAAAATGAGAGCCGATGGAGGATCCGGCAATAGCAACGATCACAGAAGGAATTGCTAATTTTATGTTAATCAGATGGTTTCGTGCAAACCGTAAAGTTGCCAGTGTTGTCCCGAATGAGGAAGAAAGCTTGTTGGTAGCGACTGCCGTGTGTGGCGGAAGTCCTGCGATCAGATAGGCGGGAAGTGAAATCAGGCCGCCTCCCCCTCCAATGGCGTCAACGAGACCGGCGAGAAAGACCAGCGGGCATACGATGAAAAACATTTGTGGTGATAAGTGCATGGTAAAAACCTCTCAGTATGTATGGTATATGCATGTCTGAAAAATATACATATTCAGACGAGCCGCTTAAAATTATACCGAAGATACAGAAGAAAATCAATTCCGGAAAAATACGAATGCAAACTGCGGCAGATGGAAAACTTCACAGAAACATAATTCTGTGTTACAATAACTATAAATGCGATGATATGGTAGACGACAGGGAGGAAGAAACATGAACAGAGAAAAAGCACATGAAATTTTAATGAAATATATGAAGGGGGAGAATTATATTACCCATTCTTACGCTGTTGAGGCGATTATGAAAGGTCTTGCGAAAAGGCTTGCTCCGGATGATGTTGAATATTGGGGGATTGCCGGACTTCTGCATGATCTGGATGAAGAACAGTGTGACTGGCAGCATGATCTGAGTGTTCACGGACCTACATCAGTGGAGATACTGAAAAAAGAAGGGATTGAAGACAAGGTACTTTTTGATGCCATCTGTGCACACAATCCAAAGAGCGGAGTAAAGGCAAAGACAAATATTCAGTATGCATTACTTGCCGCAGATCCGATGAGCGGATTTGTGAAAGCAGTGGCACAGATTTATCCGGATAAAAAAATTGCCAGTGTAAAGCACAAATCTGTCATGAAGAGATTTAACGAGATGCGTTTTGCGGCAGGAGCAAACAGAGATTATATGGAGGCAATTGAGTATACAGGACTTAGTCTGGACGATCTGATCGATGTTGCTCTTGAAGAAATGGGAGCAATTGCGGATGTGCTGGGGTTGTAACATTTACTGATGTATGAAAAGATAAGGAGAAGCAGATGGGTACAGCATTAGTGATTATGGCAGCCGGAATCGGTTCGCGATTTGGCGGCGGTATTAAGCAGTTGGAGTCCGTTGGACCAAATGGAGAGATTATCATGGATTATTCGATCCATGATGCAATCGAAGCGGGATTCAATAAGATTATCTTCATTATTCGGAAAGATATAGAAGAAGCGTTTAAAGAAGCAATTGGCAATCGGATTGAAAAGATTTGCAGCAGACTGGATGTGGAGATACAGTATGCATATCAGGATCTGGATGATCTTCCAAAGGGAATTGCGCGACCAAAGGGAAGGACGAAGCCCTGGGGAACGGGACAGGCAGTCCTGGCCTGTAAGGGAATTATACAGGAACCTTTTGTCGTGATCAATGCGGATGATTATTACGGAAAAGAAGCCTTTGTTAAGATACATGATTTTCTGGCCGGTTATACACCGGCAAGGGCATCCAATCTGTGCATGGCAGGCTTTATTCTGGGAAATACGCTCAGTGAAAACGGAAGTGTAACCAGAGGAGTGTGTACGGTTGATAAAAAAGGTTATCTGACAGATGTGGTTGAAACATATCATATTGTAAAAACAGAAAATGGAGCAAAAGCGGGAGAGATGCCGATAGATACCAGCTCTTTTGTATCCATGAATATGTGGGGACTGACTTCCGAGTTTGTGGATCTGCTGGAAGAAGGATTCGTTGATTTCTTCCATGAGATCGAGGGAGACGAGGAGAGGGAACTGAAAGCGGAATACCTTCTTCCTACCTATATTGACCGCCTGCTTCAGAAGGGCAAGATGTCTGTCAAAGTCCTTCAGACACAGGACCGCTGGTTTGGCGTTACTTATAAAGAGGACAAGCCGGTGGTAGTAGAATCATTTGCAAAACTGATTGCGGATGGTGTATATCAAAATGATTTGTTTGGAGATCTGTAGATATTGAGAAAAATGATATTTCCTCTTCTGACCTTTTTGTGGATGGTAGTTATATTTTCCTTTTCCGCCAACCCGGCAGAAGAGTCAACTCAGATAAGCCGGTCCGTCGGACGGATGATCGGCGAGATATGTATCAGTGAATTTCAGGAATGGCCAAAAGAACGGCAGGATGCATTTGCGGAGCGGATTGATTATCCGGTCCGCAAATGTGCACATGCGTCGGAGTATGCAATCCTGGGAATGCTTCTGTGGTTTTCTTTTTCGGGTATTGCCGGCCGGAAGGCCGGTCTGTATTCCTTTGTAACCGGAACCTTCTATGCGGCGAGCGATGAGATTCATCAATTGTATGTTCCGGGAAGAAGCGGACAGATCTCAGACGTCATACTGGATGCATCCGGGGTCCTGATCGGACTTCTTCTTATATATATTTTGCGGACAGGAATAAAAAGATATAAAAAGCATACGTCAAATCGTCAAATTCAGATAAAAATCAAGTAAAATCCCTTGACAAGCGGCAAAATACGTAATAAACTAATCTAGCGTGCACAAAAGCAAGCGATATATTTGTGTGCGTTTATTCAGAAGATGAATAAGCAACTTATTATAATCGTAGGAGGTGAAAGAGAATGCCAACATTTAACCAGTTAGTAAAAAAAGGACGTCAGACATCTGTAAAGAAGTCAACAGCTCCTGCTCTTCAGAAAGGGTATAACTCTTTAAGAAAGAGAAGTACGGACGCTTCTGCTCCACAGAAGAGAGGTGTATGTACAGCTGTTAAGACTGCTACACCTAAGAAGC
>JAEDLC010000124.1 GCA_016295505.1 Dorea sp. | reverse complement strand
TTCTTTTTCTTCATACATTTCCTCCTTCTTTTTCTTCCCGGCTTTTTATTCAGCCAATACAGCAGGATCAACATCCAGACCAGTATCAGTACCGTCAGTACGATCCATACCTGTTTTTTCAACTGTTCGACAATATCTTTCAGGTTCCATTTTTCTTTCTCCTGAGGTATCGCTGTTCTCCTTCCGTGAACATATAATCTATGCGTATTAATTCCATAAGGTGTGCAGGTGATCAGCGTTGTGATATCTTCTCCTGACCGAATGTCCAATCCATCTGTATCCTCCGGCAGTACAACTTCTGTCTGATATACTTCATAAGCCAGAGTTTCTCCCAGCACATGCAGGTAAAAAATGTCTCCTGTCTCCATTCTGTCAAGCTTCGAAAACATTTCTTTCAGCGGAAGTCCTCTGTGTGCCAGAATGCAGGTATGTGTACTCTTTCCTCCTGCAGGAACTGATGATCCTTCCAGATGTCCGGCCCCCTTCTGAAGCACCGCTTCCTCTGTTCCGTGATATACCGGAAGGCGGATCTGAAGCTTCGGTATTTCAAGAACTGCCATCTCAGACTCTTTTCCTATATTCAAAATTGCCTGGTACATATCTGATATTTGTTGGGATTTCCAGAAAGCATCTTCAAATCCGGAACTTTCTTCATACAGCCATTCGTTATATTTTTCTGCCTTTTGAAGTTCTTCTGCCCTCCTGTCATCCTGCAGTCTGTCGGCTGCAGTTTCATAAGCGGCAATAACCGTTCCCTGAATCTGCTCATTATAAAGACGTGAAATAAATGGATAATCCATAATTCCGATACAGATAAAAAAACATACAACAACGAACACCGACATTCGTTTACTATCCATGCTTTTTCCTCAATATTTTTTTCATAATCTGGTAATTTCTGCAGAAACTGCAAAAAGATAATTGATATTACAGAATGTAATATCGAGTTGTTGCTATCATAGCATATTCTGTTCAGGAAATCAATCCTGTTTTTAAAGGGACTGTGCAAAAATATTTTTTACAACAGTCCCTTTCTATGGCTTATGATTTATTGCCTGTTATTGATTTGCTCTGTAAGCTTCGTCTGCAGTATATACATCAAAGCCGCTTCCTTTCAGAATGTCGATCACTCTCGCCGGATCATCACTCTTAAGAACTGCTGCCGCATCACTTCCGTTAGCAAATGCATACATATATTCTATGTTCACTTCACCTTCCACAATCTGATGCATTGCCTTACTGAGCGATCCTGTCGCATGAGGAACACGCAGTGCCACTACATCGGTAAGCATTGCCGTAATTCCATCTTCTTTTAATGCTGCACGTCCTTTATGAGGATCGGACACGATCATACGAAGCATTCCATAATCGGAAGTGTCTGCAAGGCTCAGTGCAACGATATTCACATCATTTCTTGCCAGAACTTCCAGCACTTCCTCCAGACGTCCTTCTCTGTTTTCCAGGAAAACTGATAACTGTTGAACTGTATTACTCATACCCATACTATTTCCTCCCTCTTACAAACCACGATTATCAATTACACGTTTTGCTTTTCCTTCGCTTCTCTGAATCGTCTTTGGCTCTACCAGTTTTACTCTCACTGATACACCCAGTGCCTGTTTCAGAACAGCTGCAACTCTGTTTTTCAATTCATCCAGTTTACGGATCTCATCAGAGAAATATTTTTCATCTACTTCTACCATAACAGTAAGAACATCCAGATTATTCTCTCTGTCCACGATCATCATATAGTGTGGTGCGACACCGCCACCCATAGATAACAATGCTGTCTCAACCTGTGTCGGGAATACATTCACACCACGGATAACCTTCATATCATCTGTACGGCCTTTGAATTTCTGAATTCTCGGAAGTGTTCTTCCACATTCACATGGAGAATGATCAATGCTGGTAAGGTCCTTCGTTCTGTATCTGAGTAACGGCATACCTTCTTTGGCAAGAGTAGTAAATACCAGTTCTCCGGTCTCTCCGTCTGCACATGCACTCTGATCAGCAGGATTCAGCACTTCCGGATAGAAGTAATCTTCATATACATGAAGTCCTTTATGATGGATACATTCTAACGCAACACCCGGTCCTGTAATCTCACACAATCCATAGATATCAAAGCAGTTTACATTCAGGAGTTCCTCAATCTTCAGACGCATCTCTTCCGTCCATGGCTCTGCTCCATTGATACCTGCTTTTAACTGAAGGCGATCCACAATTCCTGCTTCATTTGCTGCTTCTGCGAGATACAATGCATAAGAAGGCGTACACGCAAATGCGGTTGCCCCAAAGTCTTCCATACACATCAGCTGTCTCTTGGTATTGCCTGCAGACATAGGAATTGCCATAGCTCCAAGTGCTCTTGCTCCCAGATCCAGTCCCATACCACCTGTAAAGAGACCATATCCATAACAGACATGGATTCTGTCAGCCGAAGTAAGACCTGCCATCGTAAGACCTCTTGCCACACATTCTCCCCACACATCAACGTCTTTCTGTGTATAGGATGCAAGCGTCAGTTTACCGGTCGTTCCTGATGTACCCTGTACTCTGGCGATCTTTTCCTGCGGAACTGCCAGAAGACCAAATGGATAATTCTCTCTTAAGTCTTCCTTGGTTGTAAACGGAAGCTTATTGATATCCTCAATTCCCTTGATATCTCCGGGCTCAATTCCCATCGCATCCATCTTGTTCCGATAAAATGCAACATTGTCATATACATTCTTGACCTGTTTCACAAGTCTTTCGCTTTGAAGTGCGCGCATCTCATCTCTGCTCATACACTCGATTTTGGGGTCTCTGATTCTTTCTTTCCAGTTTTCCAGTGTTACTCTTGCCATTTTTTTACTCCTATCCTTCGTTTTATTCTTTCCCCGACCTCCTGCGGAGAACGATCTTTACAGATCCTTTTCCTCAACAATCTTGACATTCGCTTCGCTCAGGATTGTTGTAGCTTTCTCATAATCATCGGTACAAAATACCATAACCGGTGCCTTTTCTTCACGGATGACAAATGAATAGATATAATTGACATTAATCTTTCCGTCTGCCAGAATTGCCAGCATCTGATTCAGATTGCCTTTTTTATCTTCCAGTTCTACTCCCATTACTTCATGAATTCTTACAACAAATCCACGTTCCGTCAGATAGTTTTTAGCCTCATCCGGTTTATCGACTACCAGACGAAGAATTCCAAATTCCGGAGTATCAAAAGTTGCAACTGCACGAATGTTCACATGTGCTTCCGTAAGCCTGGAAGTAACATCCATAAGACTGCCCGGTTTGTTTTCCACAAATACTGATAATTGCCTGATCACTTTTTCTTCCTCCTTATAATTGATATCCTACGTCAAACGCCTTTTTGTTGATCTCGATCGTCTTCGGCGGTACCGTTCTTTCAATCACGTCATACCATTGTTCCTTTGAAAAATCCATATGCTGTGCCGCGATTCCAAGCACGATCAGATTGAACACTCTTGGATTGCCAAGCTTTTTGGATTCTTCCGTTGCATTTACAGTATATACTTTATGATCCTTTTCCAGAGTCTCTATAATATTTTCCGGATATTCTGCAGCACCGATCACAACCGGCATCGGATCGATTCTCCAGTCATTGATGATCAGTACTCCGTCTTTTTTCAGAAAATGAGCATATCGAAGTGCTTCCAGTCTCTCAAAAGCAATAATCACATCTGCCTGTCCTTCTTCTACAATCGGCTCTGCCACATTTTCTCCATAACGGACGAATGTTACAACACTTCCTCCCCGCTGTGCCATACCATGTACTTCGGAAAGCTTAACATCATAACCGCCGGCAATGGCAAGCCCACCCAGGATTCTGCTGGTAAGCAGCGTTCCCTGACCGCCGACTCCAACAATCATTATATTCTTTGTTGCCATTATCTGTCACCTTCCTTTACTAATTCGATCGCATCAAACTTACATAAGTTTGCACACAGTCCACAACCGGTACACATTGTATCATCAATGAAGATCGTTCCATCCGCTTTCTTTGTCATGGCCGGACAGCCCGGTTTCATACACATACCACATTTTTTACATTTATCCGGATGTGCGGTATACAATGGTTTCTTTGCCTTACTTAACAGTACGCAAGGTGTTTTCGTGATGATGACAGACACTTCGTCTCTGGCAACCTCTTCCTTTACGACTTTTTCCAGAGTCTGGATATCAAACGCATTCACTTCAATGACATGCTTCACTCCGATTGCACGACAGAGTTTCGGAATATCAATCGCATAAGTCGGATCTCCCTGAAGCGTCTTTCCTGTTGCTGCATGATCCTGATGACCGGTCATTCCGGTAGTAGAATTATCCAGGATCAATACTGTACCAGTTGCCTGATTGTACATCATATTCATCAGAGAATTCACTCCGGTATGTAAGAATGTAGAATCACCGATCACAGCTACCCAGTTCTTGATATAATCTTTTCCTTTTGCCTTTTCCATTCCATGCAGACTGGAAATACTTGCTCCCATGCAGATCGTAGTATCCACAACACTCAGTGGTGCAACCGCCCCCAGTGTATAGCATCCGATGTCTCCTGCCGCATGCAGCTTTAACTTGTTCAGCACATAATACACACTTCTGTGCGGACAGCCCGGACAGAGGATCGGCGGTCTTCCCGGTGCCTGCGCAGGCGCGGCAATCTCAAGTTTCTGTCCCAGAATTGCCGTACGGATCATATTGGCACTATATTCTCCCTGAACTGTAAATATCTCTTTTCCGACAGCCTTGATTCCCCAGGATTTTACCTGTTCCTCAATCACAGGATCCAGCTCTTCTACGATATATAACGTTTCAACCTTAGATGCAAAATCTTCAATCAGCTTTCTCGGCAGAGGATTTACCATACCAAGCTTCAATACAGAAGCTTCCGGCATTGCTTCTTTTACATATTGATACGGGATACCACTGGTGATCACACCAATCTTCGTATCGTTCATCTCCACCCGGTTGACCGGAAGTGTATTTGCTGCTTCCGCAAGCTCCAGATTGCGTTTTTCGATCTCAACGTGACGAAGCTTTGCGTTTCCCGGCATCATAACTGTCTTGCGAATATCTTTCACATATGGTTTATCTTCAATCTCTTTTCG
>JAEDLC010000123.1 GCA_016295505.1 Dorea sp. | reverse complement strand
ATATCGCTGGCCTCTTCTTCTGTCATCGTGATGATGACAGCCGTTTCATAGCCTGTCTCTTTCAGATTCGTCTGCTTCAGCACTTCATCCAGCAGCTGATCCACGGAATGAAACTTCTGTTCCTGCACTTCTTTTCCATGACGGTTCAGAAGTTCCAGATCTGTTACTTTACTGATCTTTCCGGCATATTCCGCAATTTCTATTGTATTGCGGTAACTTTTGTTCATAACGATCTTTCGAACCGGCACATCAAATATCTTCGGCAGAAACTTTAATACATCCTGCTGCTTCGTATCCAGCGTCTGTGCTCTGTCACCGAGGATCGTCATGCGGCACTGAAAGATCTGATTCAGGATTACATATTGCAGGTAAGAATAATCCTGCATTTCATCAATTACCAGATGCTTGATATTCCGGTGTACCGCCTTTCCTATCAGGCGATACTTCAGATACAGCATCGGATACACATCTTCGTATTCCAGGATCCGTTTTTCATACTCCGTCTCCGGAAGCTTCTGATAGCCGCAGTATTCCATCAGCCAGTTGTAGATAGAATAGATATCCTTCGTTACATACATCCGGTCAAATTTTTCCTGAACAACGATTCGTTCTTCTTCGCTCAGATCACGGCCACATAATGTCTCGTATTCATCAACGCAGTATTCCATGACCGCGTCCATACGCTTAAGAAGCGGCGTATTCTGGAATTTAAAATAAAACAGATGAATCAGGTCTTCTTCCGTTTTTTTGATTCCTTTATATTCAATCTTTCTGAAATCCATCAGTTCATCTTCCAGACAGGCCAGAAATCCTTCCATCTGTCCCACAAATCCGGCAGACTGCTTTTCGTCAAATCTGTTCTGCACGATCGGATCCGGGAACTTCATCATTCGTTCCAGATGGTCATACCGGTCTTCACAGTCTGATACCACACTTTTTAATTCCCGGTAGGCAAAGAGATCAAAACTCATCTCTTTTACATTTTCCTCTCCGAGTTCCGGAAGGATATGGGATATATAATCCGAAAACACACTGTTTGGAGACAGAATCAGTATATTGGACGATTTTAAACGTTCTCGTTCGTGATACAGAAGATAGGCAATACGATGAAGTGCAACGGAAGTTTTTCCGCTTCCCGCAGCTCCCTGGATCACCAGGATTCTGTCTTTCGTATTGCGTATGATCGCATTTTGCTCCTTCTGTATGGTACGCACGATATTCTTCAGCTGAACATCACTGTTGGTCCCAAGTTCCTGCTTCAGAATCTCATCATCGATCTTTGTATCACTTTCAAATGCATAGATCATCTTTCCGTTTTTGATCTTGTACTGCCACTTGGAGGCAATCTCGCCCGTCATGACACCGGCCGGTGCTTCATAGGATGCCGGACCTTTATCATAATCGTAAAACAATCCGCTGACCGGAGCTCTCCAGTCATAGATCAATGGCTGCATACCGGCTCTCGGTGCAAAGTTGCCGATTCCAATATAAAAGACTTCTGCCGCATCTTCTCCGTCATAAACATAATCCACACGCCCGAAAAACGGAGCATCCAGCATCTTTTTCAGTCGATGACGCAGTTTCAGTTTCTCCTGGTTATCATTGACCTGATGAAGCAGTGCCTGCTGGTTATCATAATCCTCATAACCATACTGATCCATCTCCGTATAATTTTCCCAGTAATATTCATGCATGTTTTGTATATCTTTTTGTCCGGCCTCCAGGGAAAGATCTACTTCTTCGATGCGTTTTTCAATTTTTTCTGTTACTTCCTTCAGAAATAACTCTCCGTGACTGCTTTCCATACTTTTTCATGTATCCCTTCTGATTATTAGTAAATTCTCGTTACGAGATTATCCCAGCG
Organism: Dorea sp.; assembly: GCA_016295505.1. Lineage (GTDB taxonomy): Bacteria > Bacillota > Clostridia > Lachnospirales > Lachnospiraceae > Dorea_A. The sequence goes on along the minus strand of JAEDLC010000123.1, from coordinate 3,313 downwards.
CTACATCCAGAATCATCATGATCACAAAACCGATGGCAAATCCGATGGTACCGATGTTACTGTGTTCACCTTCCGCAGACTCAGGAATTAATTCCTCCACGACTACGTAGATCATGGCTCCGGCGGCAAACGCCAGAAGATAAGGAAGTGCAGGTGTAATGTATGCGGCAAGGAGTACGGTGATTCCTCCGGCAATTGGTTCTACGATTCCGGACATCATTCCGGACATAAATGCTTTTCCCCGTCCTCTCTCACTTCGAATCGGAAGTGATACAATAAATCCTTCCGGAAGATTCTGAATCGCAATTCCGATAGACAGTGCAAAAGCACCTGCCAGTGTAACATTGGCATTATCTGTAAGCAATCCTGCAAACACGGCTCCACTGGATATGCCTTCCGGTATATTATGGATCGTGACTGCCAGAATCAGCATCGTAGATTTTTTCAGGGAACATTTTGGTCCTTCTGCCTCGTCACAGCCCAGATGAAGATGTGGGATCAGACGATCAAGGGCTAACAAAAATATGATACCCAGAAGGAAACCGGATGCGGCAGGAATGAATGCAAGCTTTCCCATCGCTTCTGACATCTCCATGGCAGGGATCAGAAGTGACCACACGGAAGCAGCGACCATGACACCTGCGGCAAATCCGAGAAGTGACTTCTGAATTATCGGCTTTAACTCATTTTTCATAAATAATACACATGCGGCTCCAAGTGTGGTGCCGATAAATGGGATGATTAAACCTGTAAATATTGTCATAATACCTCTCTCTTTTCAAAACATTATATATAATCATACCATATCTATTCCAATTGGTACAGAAAAAGTCCCTGTATCATAGATAATCAGTATCTACAGAACAGGGACTTTATATACTTTATGATATCACGTTACTATTTTGCGGATAACAGTTCATGAATTCCTTTTGCACCGGCTTTTCCTGCACCCATGGCAAGGATTACAGTAGCTGCACCGGTAACAGCATCACCACCTGCAAATACACATGCCTTGGAGGTCTGTCCATTGGATTCTTCCGCTACGATACATTTTCTCTTATTTACTTCCAGACCCTTGGTTGTAGAAGAAATCAACGGGTTCGGAGAAGTTCCGAGAGACATGATAACGGTATCAACTTCGATCTCATATTCAGATCCTGCAATTTCTACCGGGCGTCTTCTTCCGGAAGCATCAGGCTCGCCAAGTTCCATCTTGATGACTTTCATGCCTTTTACCCAACCATTCTCATCCACAAGAATTTCCTTTGGATTGGTCAGAAGATCAAAGATTACACCTTCTTCCTTTGCATGATGTACTTCTTCTACTCTGGCCGGAAGCTCTGCTTCACTACGACGGTATACGATATGTACCTCTGCGCCAAGACGAAGAGCTGTTCTTGCAGCATCCATTGCTACGTTACCTCCACCAACGACAGCAACCTTCTTGCCTGCTGCGATCGGTGTATCATAAGAGTCATCAAAAGCCTTCATCAGATTACTTCTTGTCAGGTATTCATTTGCAGAGAATACACCGTTCGCGGTCTCACCCGGAATACCCATGAACATTGGAAGACCTGCACCGGAACCGATGAATACAGCTTCAAAATCTTCTTCTTCCATCAGCTGATCGATCGTTGTAGACTTTCCGATTACTACGTTAGTCTCAAATTTAACGCCAAGCTCTTTTACTTTTTCAATCTCTTTCTTAACGACTTTCTGTTTTGGAAGACGGAACTCAGGAATACCATATACCAATACTCCGCCCAGTTCATGCAATGCTTCGAAAACAGTCACTTCATACCCAAGTTTTGCCAGATCACCTGCACAGGTAAGTCCTGACGGTCCGGAACCAATCACTGCCACCTTATGACCGTTGGTTTTTTCTGCTTTTGCAGGCTTAATATCATTTTCAAGAGCATAATCTGCTACAAATCTTTCCAGCTTTCCGATGGATACCGGTTCACCCTTGATACCGCGGATACACTTGCTCTCGCACTGGGATTCCTGTGGACATACACGTCCGCAGATAGCCGGAAGTGCGGAAGATTCACCGATTACCTGATATGCACCTTCGATATCTCCATCTTTCACTTTTGAAATAAATCCCGGAATATTAATGGATACAGGACATCCCTGGATACATTTTGCATTTTTACAGTTCAGGCAGCGCGTTGCCTCATCCATTGCTTCCTCTTTGTTATATCCATAGCATACTTCTTCAAAGTTTGTTGCTCTGACCTTTGGATCCTGTTCTCTAACAGGTACTCTTTTTAATACGTCTGCCATTACTCGTCACCTCCGCAATGTCCGCATCCACCATGATGGGTGTCGCCTTCTTGTAATTTCAGAACAGCACGTCCTTCCTGTGTCTTATACATCTGCTGTCTCTTCATTGCCTCATCGAAATTGACAAGGTGTCCATCGAATTCCGGTCCGTCTACACAGGCAAACTTGATCTCATCTCCAACATGCAGACGACATGCACCGCACATTCCGGTTCCATCCACCATGATCGGGTTCATGCTGACGATCGTTGGAATCTCAAGCTTCTTTGTGAGAAGACATACGAATTTCATCATGATCATAGGTCCGATTGCTACACAGATATCATATTTATTGCCTTTTTCAACCAGCTCTTCGATCATGGTTGTAACCATACCGGCATGTCCATATGATCCGTCATCTGTACAAGGATAATAATTACCAGAAACTGCTTCCATCTCTTTTTCAAGAATCAGGAGATCTTTCGTCTTAGAACCAATGATGACATCTACATCTACTCCATGTTCGTGCATCCATTTTACCTGTGGGTATACCGGAGCCGCACCTACACCGCCGCCGACAAAGAGAATCTTTTTCTTTTTCAGTTCTTCAATGTCTTCTTCGATCAGTTCAGAAGCATTTCCCAGTGGTCCTGTGAAATCACGGAAATAATCTCCTGCCTTTAATTCTTTCATCTTCATGGTAGATGCACCTACCGGCTGGAATATGATTGTGATCGTTCCAGCTTCTCTGTCATAGTCACAGATCGTAAGCGGGATTCTTTCCCCTTTTTCATCCATCTTAACGATTACGAACTGTCCAGGCTCACAATGCTTTGCTACACGAGGAGCTTCTACATCCATAAGAAAGATGTTAGCAGTCAATTGTTCTGCTCTTAATATCTTATACATCTTATTTCCTCCTATTTTGCGATATTAATTCTATAATAATACCCCTGCAGGATTTTCGCAAGTGATTATCGTTATTTTATTGTCAATATTGAAAATTTTTTCTAAAAAAGATTTCACAAAAAAGCAGATGCCATGAAACA
>JAEDLC010000122.1 GCA_016295505.1 Dorea sp. | reverse complement strand
AGGCTGTGAATTTTAAAGGTGGTACAGTCAGACTTGTGCGAGATACAAAAGAAATTGCGCCGAGTGGGTGGTTTGGTCCGTTTGACCCAAAAGATTCTTCGGTAGAGCTCGGACAGGCAGCACTTGATCTTGCGGTGGATTATATTCGGGAATTTCTCGAAGAAATGAAGAAAATAGAACTGTAATCTTCCGGAAGGCGTATCTGATTCTGATCAAGCAGTATTTTCGTGTTTTTAGGAGAAACTTCTTGTAAATCTTAGTAAGATAAGAAAAGAAGGGAGATAGCATGAGATGTTTTATGCGCTGAGTGGGAGCCTAAGAAAAAAACATAATACAGATCAACTTTTAGATTTTGCTTTAAACGGGATAAAGGATATTATACCGGATGCAAAAATAAAGAAAATATATGTTTATGATTACATCTATACAGGTTGTATCAGTTGTTATGCGTGTAAGAGAATGAACGAAAAGTCATATGGAAAATGTGCGAAAAAGGATGGTATTTCGGAACTTCTATATGAATTGTCGAAAGCGGATGGTATTGTAATCGGTTCTCCGGTATATTTTCATGACATTCCAGGACGAAGGACGAGGAATTATTCCCCGTCCTTTGTTTGTATACGCATCATGGAGAGAAATTCTTCCATGGCGCGGGTTTTATATTTGTGGTTTTTGAAATAAAAGAATACCTGCCTTCTGGCTGCATCTCCGTCAAGTTTATAATATACAAGGTTTTCGAAAGAAGGCAGCTGACTGACCAGAATATCACTGATAAAAGTTGCTCCGAGCTGTGTGGAGGCTGCCATATAAGCCGTGGACTGCTGATTGAGCTCAAGAATAATGCTGGGATGAAAGCCGGCTTCCTGGCACAGCCGGTCTCCTCGAAGGCGTGTATCATTGCCTGGAGTGAGCATGATAAAAGGAAGTTCGGAAAAAGCAGCCAGTGGGACGGTAGGGTATGATTCATTCAGGTAGCTCTTGTTTTTGATGTTGTTGTACCAGAGCTGATATTCCTCCAGACCCTGATGGACGGAAAAATGTTTGGGCACTGCAAGAAGAATGTTTTCGCTGCAGTACAGTTCCTTATTATATAATGTGCTGTCATAATGATAGTTGTCGATGACAAAGTCGAGGGAGTTGTTACCCAGCATGGCTTCCAGCTGTGTGGTGTTTCCCTCGGTGACCTGGATGTTGACATCGGGAAAAGACTGTTTGAAACGTGTGACCAGTCCCGGAAGTACATATGCGGCAAACAGATTGCTGGCACCCAGTGCGAGATTGCCGGTTTTTAATGTGCTGAGATTATTGATATAATTTTCCATGCGATGTTCGATCTGGAAGATCTCCTCGGCTGACTTGATATATGCTTCGCCTACCTCTGTTAACTGGAGAGGACTGGTACTTCTGTCGAACAGAGGGAAACCGATCTGCTGTTCGATCTTTTTGATACGTGCGCTCAGGGAAGGCTGACTGATATAGAGATTCTGTGCGGCTTTGGAAAAGCTTTTTTCCCGATATACTTCGTAAACATATTTTTTCCAGGTAAACATAATAGACTCCTTATAGTTGGTTTGATATAACATATAAGATGTTATAGGTTATTGTCTGTATTATACAGCTACAGTAAGCGGAAAGCAAATAAAGAGTAAAAAAATCTTGACAGAACTGAATTTGTATGCTATCTTAATCAAGTAACTGCCGAAGACAGTAGGTGCTGTAAAGCGTAAGGATAAAACGCCTACCGAGGAAGAATTAAATTCGAGAATAGAATTTATACCTCTGTGTCTTTGGATACGGAGGTTTTTTTGGCAGCATACCTAAAATAATATAAGGAGGTGCACCATTCGTGGCAAAAGTTGAATTAAAACAACCGGTTGTACAGGCAATTGCAGATGATATCAAGGGCGCTACCAGCGTGGTACTGGTAGATTACCGCGGATTAACTGTTGCTCAGGATACAGAGATGCGTAAGCAGTTAAGAGAAGCAGGTGTCATTTACAAAGTCTGCAAAAACACAATGATGAAGAGAGCTTTTGAAGGAACTGAATTTGCAGCATTAGATGAGCACTTGGAAGGACCAAGCGCAATCGCAATTTCTAAAGATGATGCGACAGCTCCGGCAAGAATCCTTTGCAAATTTGCAAAAGATGCAAAAGCGCTTGAATTAAAAGCAGGTGTAGTTGAGGGTACAGTATATGATGTTGCTGCTCTTACAGAGCTGGCTCAGATCCCATCAAGAGAAGTATTACTGTCCAGATTGCTTGGAAGTATGCAGTCACCTATCGCTAACCTGGCTCGCGTTCTTAATCAGATCGCAGAAAAAGGCGGAGCAGACGCTTGTGAGGCAGAGGCTCCGGCAGCAGAGGAAGCTCCGGCTGAAGAAGCAGCAGCTACAGAGGAGTAATCCGAACCGACAGGCATGTGCCTGAATCTGACGTAACAAAAGTTACAAATTGAAAAATATTTTATAATGGAGGAAAATAAAATGGCAAAATTAACAACAGCTGAATTTATTGATGCTATCAAAGAATTATCTGTATTAGAGTTAAATGAACTTGTAAAAGCTTGTGAAGAAGAATTTGGTGTTTCTGCAGCAGCAGGTGTAGTAGTTGCAGCAGCAGCTGGAGACGGAGCTGCAGCAGCAGAAGAGAAAGATGAGTTTGATGTAGAATTAGTATCTGCAGGCGCTTCTAAGGTTAAAGTAATCAAAGTTGTTCGTGAAATCACAGGACTTGGATTAAAAGAAGCTAAGGCATTAGTTGACGAAGCTCCAAAGGCAGTTAAAGAAGGCGTTTCTAAGGCAGAGGCTGAGGAAATCAAAGCTAAACTTGAGGCTGAAGGCGCAGAAGTTAACCTTAAATAATTATTTCAGGTATGACAGGACCGTTCCGATTGTGGAGCGGTCTTTTTGTTTCTATTACATATTGTACACAACTGTGCCATTATCTGTTGTATACAAGATGATTTTTTAGTAATAAAAGGTGTTGACAAGCTCTCATGCTTTGTGCTATAGTAAAAAATGCGCTATTGTGGAAAGCTATGCCATACTAACGCAAGAAAACAGCCGGGGAGTGCTGTTTTCGGAGACTCTGCAAGTTATATGGGCAGCTCTAAGCCCAACAAAAAAATAAATGAGGAGTGAAACGTCAATATGGAGAAAAACAGAATTCGTCCCATTAAAAGTGGAAAAAGCTCACGCATGAGTTATGCCAGACAAAAAGAAGTTCTTCAGATGCCTAACTTAATTGAAGTCCAGAAGGATTCTTATCAGTGGTTCCTGGATGAAGGATTAAATGAAGTATTTGATGACATTTCGCCGATTACAGACTACAGTGGACACCTGAGTCTGGAATTTGTTGACTTTACATTGTGCGAAGATGACGTGAAATACACGATTGATGAGTGTAAAGAGCGTGATGCTACTTATGCTGCACCATTAAAGGTGAGGGTAAGACTTCATAACAAAGAGACTGATGAAATTAATGAGCATGAAATATTCATGGGTGACCTGCCGCTTATGACCAGCACCGGTACGTTCGTGATCAACGGTGCCGAACGTGTTATTGTAAGTCAGCTGGTTCGTTCCCCTGGTATTTATTATGCAATCGCACATGATAAATTAGGAAAGAAGCTGTATTCCTCTACAGTAATTCCAAACCGTGGTGCATGGCTGGAATACGAGACGGATTCGAATGACGTTTTTTATGTACGTGTAGACAGAACAAGAAAGGTGCCGATTACGGTACTGATTCGTGCATTGGGAATCGGCACGAATCCTGAGATCGTGGAACTGTTCGGTGAGGAACCGAAGATTCTCGCAAGTTTTGAGAAGGATGCTGCTACGAATTACCAGGAAGGTCTTCTGGAATTATATAAGAAGATACGTCCGGGTGAGCCGCTTGCAGTGGACAGTGCTGAGAGTCTCATTACAAGCATGTTCTTCGATCCAAGACGTTATGACCTTGCAAAAGTAGGAAGATATAAATTTAATAAAAAACTGGCATTAAAGAATCGTATCTCAGGACAGATTCTCGCAGAAGACGTTGTAAGTCCGCTGACAGGGGAGATTGTAGCGGAAGCAGGAACAAAAGTAACAAGAGCAATCGCGGATCAGATCCAGAACAATGCGGTTCCGTATGTGTGGATTGCCCGTGAAGATGAAGAAAGAAATATCAAGGTTCTTTCCAATATGATGGTGGATCTTGATGCCATCGTTGATATTGATCCTAAGGAAGTCGGAGTTACCGAGCAGGTATATTATCCGGTGCTTGCAGGAATTCTGGAAGAGACTGCCGGAGATATCGATGAGCTGAAGGATGCAGTTAAGAGAGATATCCATGATCTGATTCCGAAGCATATCACGAAGGAAGATATTCTGGCTTCTATTAACTACAATATGCATCTGGAATATGGACTTGGCAATGATGATGATATCGACCACCTTGGAAACAGACGTATCCGTTCCGTAGGTGAGCTTTTACAGAATCAGTACAGAATCGGTCTTTCCAGACTGGAGAGAGTGGTTCGTGAGAGAATGACGACACAGGATCTGGAAGGCATTTCTCCGCAGTCACTGATCAATATTAAGCCTGTTACAGCTGCTGTAAAGGAATTCTTTGGTTCTTCTCAGCTGTCACAGTTCATGGATCAGAACAATCCGCTTGGTGAGCTGACACACAAGAGACGTCTGTCTGCACTTGGACCTGGTGGTCTGTCAAGAGACCGTGCCGGATTCGAGGTACGAGACGTTCACTACTCTCACTATGGAAGAATGTGCCCGATTGAGACCCCTGAAGGTCCGAACATTGGTCTGATCAACTCTCTTGCAAGCTATGCAAGAATTAATCAGTATGGATTTATCGAGGCTCCGTACCGTAAGATCAATCATGATGACCCGGCTAATCCGGTTGTTACGGACGAAGTTGTATATATGACCGCAGACGAAGAGGATAATTACCATGTGGCACAGGCGAATGAACCTCTGGATGCAGAGGGACATTTTGTTCATAAGAATGTATCCGGTCGTTATCGTGAAGAGACACAGGAATACGAAAGAAAGATGTTTGATTACATGGACGTATCTCCTAAGATGGTATTCTCTGTCGCAACTGCATTGATTCCGTTCCTGCAGAATGACGATGCGAACCGTGCGCTGATGGGATCCAACATGCAGCGTCAGGC
>JAEDLC010000121.1 GCA_016295505.1 Dorea sp. | reverse complement strand
ATGGGAATCAGCCAGTCGTTATTTGAAGCCGCAGAGCTGGATGGATGTAATCACAGACAGATCTTCTTTAAGATCACACTTCCGATGATTCGTCCGATCCTGGTATATGTATTGATTACTTCTATGATCGGTGGTATCCAGATGTTCGACGTACCGCAGATCTTAACTAACGGAAAAGGAAGCCCGAATCGTTCGACTACTTCTATTATCATGTTGTTGAACAACCATTTATATAGTAAGAACTATGGTATGGCGGGTGCACTTTCTGTAGTATTGTTTATTATTTGTGCGATTCTTTGCGTTGGTGTATATTTCACATTGAACAAAGATGATGGAGATGGATATAAGAAGAAAAAGAAGGGAGGAAAAAGATAATGAAGAAAAATAAGAAAATTCATAGCGGCCGAACAATTTGGGCATACATTGTACTTATATTTTTAACGTTCCTTTGTTTGTTCTTCTTCTATATATTAATTATCAATTCAACCAGAAATCATTTTCAGATTCAGAGAGGATTTTCATTCCTTCCGGGGAAAGCATTTTTGAAAAATCTGAATAATGTATTGAATGATGCGAATATCCCAGTTTTGTCTGGAATTAAAAACAGTTTGATCGTATCAACGATGACAGCGATCCTGGCAACCTACTTTTCGGCAATGACGGCATATGGATTGTATGCTTACAAATTTAAGCTGAAAAAACCGGCATTTATCTTTATCCTTCTGATTCTGGTAATGCCGACACAGGTGACCGCTCTGGGATTTGTTCAGTTGATCACGAAGATGAAGCTTCTGGATACATTGTATCCGCTGTTTTTACCATCGATCGCTTCTCCGGCTATCTTCTATTTTATGTATAGCTATATGCAGTCAAGTCTGCCGCTGGAATTGGTAGAAGCTGCTCGAATTGATGGAAGTGGAGAATTTCATACATTTAACCATATTGTAATTCCGGTTATGAAGCCGGCACTGGCAGTACAGGCGATTTTTGCTTTCGTCAATGCATGGAACAATTACTTCCTTCCGGCTCTCATACTTTCGAGCAATAAGAAAAAGACACTTCCGATCCTGATTGCCGCTCTTCGAAGTGCAGATTTCTTGAAGTTTGATATGGGAAAGGTATATATGCTGATTACGATCGCAATCGTTCCGATTATTATAGTGTATATTCTGTTGTCCAAGTATATCGTGGCAGGTGTAACGCTTGGTGGAGTAAAAGAATAATCGTTAGAAGGTATTAATGATTGTAATTTAACCATAAGAAAATGTCATTTGAGTTTATGGAAAAACAGATTGACATCTTAAAAATCCGTGTTATGATTCATATTGTGACTTTTTGAGGAATCGTATTTGAGACTATTTATAAGAGAATTGAGAGGGCGTGAATATGGATTATAACAGGATTTTACAAGGGATTCTCGATATCGGAGAGGCAATGCTGGAAAGCGGCGCGGAAAATTTCAGACTGGAAGACAGTCTCTACAGAATGTGTAAGGCTTATGGATGTAAAAGGTATGATGTGTATGCGATCCCGAGTAACATTCAGATCACGATTGAGACACCGGAGGGTGAGATTATCACGCAGATCCGGCATATTGAATCCACAGAGCTTGACTGTGACAGACTGGACTATCTGAATAACCTGTCCAGATATGTCTGTCAGAACAAACCGGATGCAGATGAGCTTCATGAGAAGTATATGGAGGTTATGAACCGGAAGAAACAGCATCCTGCTGCAAAATATTTTGCCGGCGTTATGGGAGGTACCGGATTCGCGGTATTCTTCGGATGTAATTTTATGGACGCGATCGTGGCAACCATTGTGTCGCTGATGATCGTTGCTGTTGGAAAATGGTTGAGTAAACGTGAGAGCAACCTGATGTTCTACAATACAATTCTGGCATTTCTGTCGGAAGTGATCATTATATTAATGGTTCGTGTGGGAATCGGCGAACATCCGGATCGTATTATGATCGGTATCGTGATGTTGTTGATCAGTGCGCTGGGAATTACGAACGGAATCCGTGATCTTCTGCAGAGGGACTTTATCTCCGGATTTCTGAATATTATGAACTCCCTGCTTGGAGCTGCAGGTATCGTGTTCGGAATCGCATTTGCCATGCTGGTACTGGATGGCGTATCTTCGGATGGATTTATCATCTCACACAGTACCACTGTGCAGCTGGTTTCCTGTACGATCGCATGTACCGGATTTGCACTGTGGTTCCAGGTTCGTGGAAGACAGGTATTTTATTCCAGTGTCGGCGCATTCTTTACATGGGCAATTTATCTGATTGTATTTGAGATTGAGCCGAGCAATTTTCTTGCCACACTGGTTGCGGCAGTTTTTGTGGCTACATATGCGTTTATTATGTCAAGGATCAATAAAGCACCGTCTACGATTTTCCTGACAGCGCCGGTATTCCCGCTGATTCCGGGACCGAATCTGTACTATATGATGTACGGATGTCTGACAAGAGATATACCGCTGGCGTTTAATGAGACGGTTGTTCTGCTTGCGACCTGCCTGGCTATCGCGCTTGGTTTTAATATTGTAGATATTGGATCCAGAATGGTGATGCACGCATTAAAAAGAGAGTTTCGTATCGGAAAAAAAGATCCTTTTGCACGCCGGTCTTAAGAAAAGAAGATATTTACAGTTGACAATTTGAAATACATATAATATGATATGAAATAATTGAGGGTTCTGGTTACTGACGGATAATTGTGGAGTACCACAGGGGAATCAGAATTTATGAAAGCCGACCGTCTGGGCAGCATTTATCACACATGATAAATGTTGTCCTTTTTTGTTCTGCCAAAGATCGTGAGAATATCGCCATGATCCTGGAAGGGTGAAGAAGGATGTATCTGCAAACAAATGATATTCCAAAGGAGGAAGTAAAAAGATGAAAACAGATATCGAAATCGCACAGGAATGTACCATGGAACCAATTACAGAGATTGCAAAGAAGGCGGGGATCGCAGATGAATATCTGGAGCAGTATGGAAAATATAAAGCGAAGATCGACTATAATCTGCTGAAGCAATCTGACAGGAAAGACGGGAAACTGGTGCTTGTGACGGCAATTAATCCGACTCCGGCAGGAGAGGGAAAGACGACAACGACGGTAGGACTTGCGGATGCGATGCAGAGACTGGATAAGAAGGTGATGGTTGCTCTGCGTGAACCATCACTGGGACCGGTGTTTGGTGTTAAGGGAGGTGCTGCAGGCGGCGGATATGCGCAGGTAGTTCCGATGGAAGATATTAATCTTCATTTTACAGGAGATTTTCACGCGATCGGAGCGGCGAATAATCTTCTGGCAGCTATGCTTGATAATCACATCTATCAGGGAAATGAACTGAACATCGATCCGAGAAAGATCGTATGGAAACGCTGCGTAGATATGAATGACCGCCAGCTTCGTTTTGTGACGGACGGACTGGGCGGAAGAGTCAATGGGGTTCCGAGAGAAGATGGATATGATATTACGGTTGCTTCCGAGATTATGGCAGTGCTGTGTCTGTCTAAAGATATTACGGATCTGAAGGAAAGATTGGGACGTATCATTGTAGGATATACTTATGGAAAGGTATCTGAACAGAAACCGGTTACCGCGCATGACCTTCATGCGGAAGGTGCGATGTGTGCGCTTTTGAAGGATGCATTGAAGCCAAATCTGGTACAGACACTGGAGCATGTACCGGCAATCGTTCATGGCGGACCATTTGCAAATATTGCACATGGATGTAACTCTGTAACAGCAACGAGAATGGCAATGAAGCTCTCTGATTATGCAATCACAGAGGCAGGATTCGGTGCTGACCTGGGTGCTGAGAAGTTCCTGGATATCAAGTGCCGTATGGCGGGAATTCATCCGGATGCAGTAGTGATTGTGGCAACAGTACGTGCTCTGAAGTATAACGGCGGCGTTCCAAAGGCAGAGCTGAATCAGGAGAATCTGGAAGCACTGGAAAAAGGACTTCCGAACCTGATGAAGCATGTGAGCAACATCAAGAATGTATATGGACTTCCGTGCGTTGTGGCAATCAACGCATTCCCGACAGATACAAAGGCAGAGCTGGATCTGGTAGAAGCAAAATGTAAAGAAGTCGGTGTAAATGTAGCACTTTCTGAAGTGTGGGCAAAAGGCGGAGAAGGCGGAGAGAAGCTTGCACAGGAAGTGATTCGCCTGTGTGAAGAACCGAATGACTTCCATTATAGTTATGAACTGGATGGAACGATCGAAGAAAAGCTGGATCAGATCGTGCAGAAAGTATATGGAGGCAGAAAGGCAGTTCTGACACCTGCGGCTCAGAAGCAGGCAAAGCAGCTTACGGATCTTGGATTTGGTAATGCGCCGATCTGTGTGGCCAAGACGCAGTACAGTCTGACGGATGATCCGACAAAGCTTGGGGCACCGAAGGACTTTGATGTGACGGTACGTAATCTGAAGATGTCTGCCGGAGCCGGATTCATCGTGGCACTGACAGGTGACATCATGACGATGCCGGGTCTCCCGAAGGTACCTGCAGCAGAGAGAATTGATGTGGATCCGGAAGGAAAGATCACTGGATTATTCTAAAAACAGAGAAAAGGACTTGCTTTTTGAAGCTGGGTATGATACACTATCCTAGCGAATGGAAGTAGGTCTTTTTTTTATGCCTAAAATCAGGTAGCCTCGCAAGCTACCAAGAAACACGTTAACTAAGATTATAAAGCGAGGTGGAAGTTGTGCGTACAAGAATCACATTGGAATGTACAGAATGCAAGCAGCGTAACTACAATATGACAAAGGATAAGAAATCTCATCCTGAGCGCATGGAGACCAAGAAGTACTGCAGATTCTGCAAGAAACACACATTGCACAAAGAGACAAAATAGTCGCTGCAAAGGAGTGAATGTCAATGAGTAGTAATAAGACTCAGAAACAAAGCTGGTTCAAAGGTCTAAGCAAAGAGTTTAAAAAAATCATTTGGCCAGATAAAATGACAGTTGCAAAACAGACGGCGGCAGTGGTTTCTGTATCCGTAGTTGTGGGAGCAATCATTGCGATCATTGATTTTCTCACCCAGTACGGAGTGGATTTATTGGTAAAATAACTGATAAACTGCAGGCAAGAAAGGTGAGTTTATGTCAGAGGCAAAATGGTACGTAGTTCATACCTATTCAGGGTACGAGAACAAAGTAAAAGCCAACATTGAGAAGACGATTGAAAACAGACATCTGGAAGA
>JAEDLC010000120.1 GCA_016295505.1 Dorea sp. | reverse complement strand
GTTTATACTGTCATTATACAATGTCTCCTATATCCGTAACAGACAATTTTTTCGGCGGATTGTGTCGATTTTATAGATATATTTTCTGTTTTATTTTACCTTTATGCTTTGCGCTTCGTTTCATTCCAACACGCGATCCACATACTCACTTCTCCTCCACCGTCTGCATGATTCCCATATTGCAGGAAACCGCCCTGCTCATTCAGAAATTTTTTTGCAATTGCAAGTCCCAGACCCTGATGTGTCCGATCATGACGGCTGGCATCCCCACTGTAAAATGCACTGTCTGCGTATTGGAGGTCTTTTTCCGTAAATCCGGAGCCGAAATCACGGACAGATGCTACCAGATATTCCTGATTTCCCTGCCTTTTTCCCTGAATCCTTACCTCAATTCCTTTTTCCTTCTCTGTATATTCGACTGCATTGCTTAAAAGATTATTCCATGCCCTGAGCATATCAGATGTGCAGCAGAGCATCTCTCTATCGGGAACTTCTGCCTGAAATGAGACTGGAATTTTCTTGACTGCAGCAAATTTACATGCAGTCTCCCGCAACATTTCTCCCAGACTGGTACAGGTAATCACTTCTTCTGTTCTTTCCTGTTCTCTTCCCGACAACACCTGTCTCATACGCTCCAGATATTTTTCGATATCTTTCACATTGGATAAAATATCTTCTGTACATTCCATGTTTTCCGCAGATAATTTTCCCTCCTCCAGAAGCTCTGCATTTCCCCGGATGATCGTGAGCGGCGTTTTAATATCATGTGCAAGAGAAGATAACTGTTCCTGTTTCTGCCGTTCCATATCCCATTGTCGGTTTAAGGAATCTTTCAGCGCAGATTTCAGATGTGAAAGAGAATTCATTACCTCATCTATCTCCAGTATTTCTGATGACTTTTCCGGAAAGTCCAGATCATTCTCTGCTATCTTCTCCGTTACGCCACGCAGTTCTCCTAACTGCCGGTTCAGTTTTTTCGCAAAATATCTGGACAGAAATACAGCATTCAGGATAAAAAGCACCGCATCCAGTATGAAAGAAAGGACTTCCGGAGAAGGCAAAACGTCATTCAACATTTTCAAAGAATACTTCATGCGGAGATCATATTTTACGATGCAGATATCACCCGTATTCTGCTTGATGAAACGAAAATATTCTCCGTTGGAAGCATAAATATTCTTCTTTTCATAATGATTCCAGGCATTTTCCTGTTCGTTTTCCGAAAATGTTCCTGACTTGCATGTCCCATCTACCGTATACACACCATAGGTACATCCCTTTGGGATCCACTGTTCAGGAAATTCTCCGGCAGTCTGAATTTCCTGCATATTTTTGTTCAACTGAACTTCTGCATAATTTGCCGGCAAGGTTACTCCCAAATAAGAACTTCCAATCAACAGCAGGGTCACTCCACCAACGATTACGACAGTCATCACACAAAACAGCACTGCAAATCTTAAAAACAGACCCGCCAAAGTTTCTTTCTTTCCATTTACTTCCATCGATATCCAACCCCCCACACAGTTTCAATCGGATTCATCCCAAATACCTGAAACTTAGCCCTAATATTCTTGACATGTTCTGTAATTGCGGAGCTGTTGCTATCCCCATCAAAACCAAACACATGCTCTAAAATCCGTTCTTTTGAAAATACCTGTCCCCGGTTCAGTGCCAGATATTCACAGATTTCATACTCTCCTTTTGTCAAAGATACTTCTGTATCCTGACAGAACACCCGCTTCTCCTGCAGGGAGAACTGTACCTCACCAATGTGTATCATATGTCTTTTCTCCCGATGTTCTCTCCGAAGATGTGCGGATACTCTTGCACGGAGTTCCCCGATTCCGAAAGGCTTTGTGATATAATCGTCTCCGCCGATTCCCAGTCCTTCCATCAGATCTTTTTCCGCCGTCTTTGCAGTCAGGAATAAGATAGGGCAGTCTACCCGATCGCGGATTTTCCGGCACAGACTGAAACCATCCATTCCCGGCATCATCACATCCAGAAGAATCAGTTGATATTTCGTCAGCATTTCATACTTCAATTTCAAGGGATCATCCAGAACCGTTACCAGGTATCCTTCTCTTGACAACGCTTTGCGGATTACTTCAAGGATTCCTCTGTCATCATCGATTGCTAATATTTCAATCATTGTACTGCCTTCCTTCATAATAATAGATCCATATTCCAATTATGACACACAGAAAAATGAAGAGCAATGAACAGATTGTTCCTTCATGCTTCAGATAAAAAAGCAGACCGCCTGTTTCATTCTGCTCTATCCTGCCGTATAATAACATGGTTCCTCTTGCACTCCAAGTACAGGGGAAAAACTGCCATCTTCCATCTCCCAGTCCGGTGAGGAACAGACCCGATAACAGGGATTGAGCTACACCAATACACTGGGACACGGTTCGGGAGAACCGGAGATTGAAAAATAAATGTTCCAGATACAAAGGCATACTTCCCAGAAACAATGCCAGAATCATCCACAGATACCTACTTATGGAAAGACCTTCTTTTCCAAGAAGCATATGGTATCCCATGCCAAACAAAATCACTGCACCGGCAATTGCCATCAGGCACATTCCCACAAGCACCAGCCATTTTACTGCCAGCCCTTTCCATTTATTCTCATAGCTCCCCAGAAAAACCTGAAAATGATTCTGCTCTTCTAATCCAATATTACCCGCACAGATGATACTGACCAGAAAAGGCAGTGCCATTCCAATGATTTCCATATAGCCCGCAATCTGTGCCTGTTCACTCCATCCGGAAAATCGATAATACAGAAGAAATACACTGCTTGCCAGCAGAGGAATCGCCACATGAAAAGCATATAAAAACGTGTGCCGCATTTTCAAAAATTCTGCACGTATTCCCTGAATCATGACCTTCATCTGGAACTCACCTGCCTTTCAAACCATGTTCTGCTTCCCCACCAGAGCAAAAAGAACCAGATCAGCGCTGCCGGAATTCCGATCAGTAAGTTATTCATTCCGGCAAGCTCCGGAGAATAAGTCACCTGTCCCGGCTGTAATAGCAGACCGTTCGGTAAGACTCCCAGTATCGGGCACATCAACCGTGCAGTAATCGCTCCGGGGAACAATGCAAACCATGACTTCAAAGAAACAATCACAGTTATAACCGAATAGGATCCCACATGAATCAAAAGCATCAGAAAAGTTCCCATTTTCTGGCTCAGGAACAGGCAAAACGGAATCTGCCAAAGTGTGGTTACCCACATCACAATTCCAGCCAGAATCTGCATGCCAATTGACGGTGACACAATATATTCCATATGAAATGCCCACTCCATTCCTTTTCCAATCAGAACAGTCAGCAGTACAACGCATAGAACCGAGATTCCTGATACCACAGCTCCTACCAGTATCTTAGCATCCCATATCTTTCCCATACTGCACGGCAAAGACCAGATGGTATGATTCTTTTTCCTTTTATCCTTTCCCCCGATCATACTGCAGAGGATTCCGATATATCCCGGATATAATCCCATATACCACCAGTTATAACTGTCCACCGCAAAAAATGTATGTGTCAGCCAGGCAGCCAGCAGTACCGTGATCAGCGGCATCATAACGGTGATGACATTCATGGATGTATGGCGGTACTTTAATCTTTCTGCTAAAAAATACTGTTTCATCTTTCTTCCCGTCCTTTCGCTACTACTTCCATAAATAATGCTTCCAGATCTTCCTGTTCCTCCATCTTTCCTTCAAATCCAAGCTTTCCTTCTGAAATAATTCCGATATAATCCGCCGTCTGTTGAATCTCACTCAAAATATGGCTGGACAAGATTACCGTTATCCCTTTTTTGGGAAAGCTTCGGATCAGTTCCCGCAATTCCTGTATTCCCAGCGGATCCAGCCCATTGATTGGCTCATCCAGTACCAGAAGCTTCGGATTGTTCAAAAGTGCAAGTGCAATTCCAAGCCGCTGTTTCATTCCCAAAGAAAACGCTCCTGCCTTTTTCCTTCCCGTATCCGCGAGATCCGTCAAGGTAAGCACTTCGTGCATTCGTTCCTCACTGACACCCAGAAGCAATGCACGTACCTTCAGATTCTCCCATGCCGTCAGATTCTCATAGATGGGAGGTGTCTCAATCAGTGCGCCGATCTCAGACAAGTCCTTCCGTGACCATCTATGTCCCTGAAAGAAAATTCCTCCTGAAGTCGGGCGCAAAAGCCCTGTCATCATTTTTAAAAGCGTAGACTTTCCCGCACCATTCGGTCCTAAAAGTCCATACACACAATTTTCCGGGATTTTCATTGTGACTTCTTTTAAGACCTTCTGCCCTTTAAATTTCTTTGAAAGATTCTTAACTACAATGATATGATCTTCCATTTCAAAAACCTCCTGTTTTGTATTTCTACTATCAGTGTAAAAAACAATTCTAAGGAATTTATAAGGGTGGAAAAATCTTCCTCGTCTATAACACAAAACCGATGAACTGTGAGGTATATCACAAGTTCATCGGTTTCGCTTTTTATACAATTTACCATTCTTTGCCCTGTCAATAAATTTCTCTTTAAAGATTATCCTGCCATGTATCTCTTCAGTTCAATTGGCTCTCTATTGTCTGTGAAGAAGTCTCATTTTATACGCTCTGATCCTTGCCGCATATTTACTGGTCATGATTACACCTACGATCATCATTCCAAAAGTGATACCCAGACACATTCCACCCAGAAAATTATTCGAATGATCTGTAAAAACCAAGACCACGTAGATCACTGCCGCAATAAACCCGCCGATAAACAGCCAGTGCATACGTTTTGTTAATTTCTGTTTTTCCTCATTACTATAATCAGCTACTTTTAATACAGTTTCTTCTAATTCCTTATTCATTTTCTCACTTTTCCTTTCTCCATCAAGTAGTTCTCTCAGATCCACATCATAATAATCAGCCATTTCAATCAGAATATCCAGATCCGGCAGATTGCTGCCCGTTTCCCATCTTGATACGGTTCTTCTGGATATCTGAAACCGTTCTGCAAGCTGTTCCTGTGTAAGATTCTTTTCTTTCCGAAGGTCTTTGAGAAACCTTCCGATTTTTTGTTGATCCATGATCCTTTGTCCTCCTTTCCGGGGAAAGCATACCTCACAAGTATCTCATATGTACAGGACACAAAGTGAGCAATGCCCTGTTTTTTCTGTATGAGACACCACTTGTCCAGTTTTCTTTAGATATGATTTTATCTCGATGGTTTTTTCTGCTCTTTTAACTCTAGTTTTTCACATCTGGTCAATGATTTT
>JAEDLC010000119.1 GCA_016295505.1 Dorea sp. | reverse complement strand
AAAATTGTTAGAGAAAGAAAGAGCATTAGAAGAAAGCAGACATGAGATTGAGAGATTAAAAGAACTTTTACAAGCTGAAAAATAAGTTGCAGAAAAACCTTGCAAATAGATGACGAATATGATAAACTATAGCATGTTGTGAAGAAAATAGATGGTCCTCTGGTACGAATTGTATTAAGAACATCCAAGTAAACAAGGAGGTCACACATCATGAACGATATCATTAAGAACATCGAAGCAGAGCAGTTAAAAGAACAGGCTCCGGAGTTCCGCGTTGGCGATACTGTAAGAGTATACGGAAAGATCAAAGAAGGAAACCGTGAAAGAGTTCAGGTTTTCGAAGGAACAGTCCTTAAGAGACAGGGCGGCGGAGCAAGAGAAACATTTACAGTTAGAAAGAATTCTAACGGAATCGGCGTTGAAAAGACATGGCCGCTGCATTCTCCAAACGTAGAGAAGGTTGAAGTAGTAAGAAGAGGTAAAGTAAGAAGAGCAAAACTGAACTACTTAAGAGACCGCGTTGGTAAGAAAGCAAAAGTAAAAGAATTAGTAAGATAGTAAAATTGTAAACAAAGAAGGAAAAAGGACAACTACATAATGTAATTGTCCTTTTCTGATATAAGGGGAATCTATGAGACACAGACGAAAGGAACTGGATTTCAACAGGAAAAGGCGGAAAGTCAATGCATATAACAGGCGTCGTCGAAAAGGAATAGGGAAGATAAAAAGACCGAGAAAAAAGTTTCATCTGAATCTGGAATATCTGGCGGTTGTCGGAAGATGGATATTTAAAATTGCAGTTACCTGTCTTCTGGCGTTTGTTGCAGTGTGGTATTTTGGACAGAGTGTCAGTACAGTGGGGGATTCCATGAGTCCGGTACTCAGTAATGCAGATGTAGTGCTGACGAATCGGATTCTGTATAATGCTTCTTCTCCCAGGAGAGGAGATATCATCGTCTTTAAGCCAAAGGGCAATGAAAATGCGCATTATTATATTAAAAGGATTATCGGTCTTCCGGGAGAGACGGTGGAGATCATAGAGAACAATGTATATATAGACGGTGAAAAACTGGAAGAAGATTACGCAACATCAGAAATGGGAGATGTCGGAATTGCGGATGAAAAGATAGAACTTGCCGGTGACGAGTATTTTGTGCTCGGGGATAACCGTGAGAGCAGTGAGGACAGCAGAAATGCAGATATCGGCAACGTTAAGCGGGAATATATATACGGAAAAGCGTGGTTTGTAGTATCCCCGAGAAAACATTTTGGATTCATAAAGTAAGGAGTAATAATTATGCATTTTCAATGGTACCCGGGTCATATGACCAAGGCAAAACGTATGATGCAGGAGAATATTAAGCTGATTGATCTGGTAATAGAACTTGTGGATGCGAGAGTGCCAGTGAGCAGCAGAAACCCGGACATCGATGAAATTGGGAAAAATAAAGCGAGACTGATCCTGCTGAATAAAGCGGATCTTGCAGAAGACAGATGGAATGATGCATGGATGGAGTATTTTCGTGAAAAAGGATTTTCTGTGGTAAAAGTGAATTCCAAAAAAGGCGGAGGAGTGAAATCCATTCACAGTGTGATTCAGGAAGCGTGTAAAGAAAAGATTGAGAGAGACAGAAAACGTGGGATTTTAAACAGACCGGTTCGCGCTATGGTTGTTGGTATTCCGAATGTGGGCAAGTCTACATTTATTAATGCACTGGCTGGAAAAAGCTGTGCAAAAACAGGAAACAAGCCGGGCGTCACGAAGGGAAAGCAATGGATACGCCTGAATAAAAACGTAGAACTTCTGGATACGCCAGGAATCCTGTGGCCGAAATTTGAGGATCAGAGCGTTGGATTGAAACTGGCATTTATCGGCTCGATCAAGGACGAAATCCTGCAGACGGAAGAACTCGCCGCAGAGTTGATCAAGTTCATGAATCAATCTTATCCGGGAGTGCTGGAAGAAAAATATAATGTCACTTCTGAAGAAGATGCATATGTGATGCTACGAGCGATCGCAGACAGCAGGCATTGTCTTCTGAAAGGGAATGAGCTTGATACAGAGAAAGCAGCAGCATTACTTCTGGATGATTTCCGTGGCGGACGCCTCGGGAGACTGACACTGGAATATCCACAGGAAGTGTGCTAGAATCGGGGGAGAAAGATTCATAAAGGGGATAATTATATGACAGAACATACAGAAAAAGAACAAGAAGAAAGAAGCATCTTACGCGAACTGGGTGGATGGATCGTGTATATCCTGATCATTATCGGCCTGACTTATCTGATCATTACATTTGTCGGTCAGAGAACCAGAGTGAGTGGGTCTTCGATGGAGACAACACTCAGTGATGGAGACAACCTGATCGTGGAAAAGATTTCCTATCGTTTTCGTGATCCAAAGCGCTATGATATCATAGTATTTCCTTATAAATATGAGAAAAATACATATTATATCAAGAGGATCATCGGTCTTCCGGGAGAAACGGTGCAGATTATCGACGGATATGTATATATTAATGGCGAACAGCTGACCAGCGATGTCTATGGTGCAGAAGTGATAGAGAATCCACAGACGGCGGCAGAACCTATAACGCTAGGAGAAGAAGAATACTTTGTGCTGGGCGATAACCGGAATCACAGTCAGGACAGTCGGGATCCCAGTGTCGGAGTTCTGAAAAAGGAAGATCTGATCGGAAGAGCCTGGGTGCGCATCTATCCTTTTGATGAGATGGGAGTGATCCGCCATGAATAAGAGGGAAGAGGAAAGGCTGCGAAAGCAGCAGGAAAAGCTGGAGAAGGAAATTGCACGTACAGAGGCAATGAGCGTGTATGAAAGGGAATACAGTCATTATGCCACTATATGTGGAATAGATGAAGTGGGCAGGGGACCGCTTGCAGGGCCGGTTGTGGCAGGAGCGGTGATCCTGCCCAAAGACAATCCGATCCTGTATCTGAATGACTCCAAAAAATTGTCAGAGAAAAAGAGAGAAGCTTTATACGACGAGATTATGGAGCATGCAGTGGCAACGGGAATTGGAATTGTCGGTCCTGCGAGAATTGATGAGATCAATATCCTGCAGGCAACCTATGAGGCTATGCGTATGGCCATTGAGAATCTGAAGGTCAGACCGGATCTGCTCTTAAATGATGCTGTGACGATCCCGGAGGTGGATATTCCTCAGGTGCCTATCATCAAAGGAGATGCCAAGAGTGTGTCCATCGCGGCGGCGAGCATCATCGCAAAGGTTACCAGGGATCGGATGATGGTGGAATATGATCAGATCATTCCGGGATATGATTTTGCAAGCAATAAAGGGTATGGAACAAAGGCTCATATTGCGGGTCTGAAAGAGCACGGGCCTTCGCCGATCCACAGAAGGACATTTATTAAGAACTTTATATAATTGTACAGACAACTGAAGGAGTGTGTGCATGACTGCACGTCGATGTAATAAGCGCAGTATAGGTGCTGAATATGAGAAGAGAGCTGGAGATTATCTGAAAACACTTGGATATGAGATTCTGGAATATAACTATCGATGCAAGATGGGAGAAGTCGATATCGTAGCGAGAGATGGTGAA
This sequence comes from Dorea sp., assembly GCA_016295505.1. Classification (GTDB taxonomy): domain Bacteria; phylum Bacillota; class Clostridia; order Lachnospirales; family Lachnospiraceae; genus Dorea_A. Next base: position 1,712 of record JAEDLC010000119.1, on the reverse strand, counting down.
TATCTGGTATTCTGTGAGGTGAAGTATCGTACGGATGAACGGAAAGGACATCCGGCAGAGGCAGTCGGATTCGGGAAGCAGAAAGTACTGTCAAAGTGTGCACTGGCATATCTTATGATGCATGGGCTGGCGGACGTGGCGTGCAGATTTGATGTAATCAGCATTGAAGGGGATAAGTTCACACTTTATCAGAATGCATTTGACTATATCGGATAAGGAGATGTGTGATGAGTCTGGGATTGATCTATAAAAACAATGAACATATATTGGATGAAAAGGAAGAAAACGGAGTTCCCTTCCTTTCGTATCCAATGCTGGAAAAAACGGGAGTTGTATATCATGGCTTTTCCACTAGACTTGGCGGAGTCAGTAAGGGGCCGTGTGCAACGATGAATATCAGTACGACCAGAGGAGATGATCCGCAGGCGGTTGCTGAGAACTGCAGAAGAATTGCGGCGGCGATCGGAGTGCGGGCAGAAGATCTGACATATACACACCAGACGCATACGACTAATGTGGCTGTGGTAAAGGAACAGGATCGCGGGAGACGGTTCATGGAAACAGATGGACTGGTAACGGACGTACCGGGAATCTGCCTGGTCACATTCTATGCGGATTGTGTGCCACTGTATTTTGTCGATCCGGTGAAAAAAGTAATTGGTCTGAGTCATTCCGGATGGAGAGGAACGGTTCATAAGATGGGAAAGGTAACGGTAGAGACAATGAGCCGTGAGTATGGTACAGATCCGAAAGATATCTATGCGGCAATCGGGCCGTCCATCTGTCAGGATTGTTATGAGGTCAGTGAAGATGTGATTGATGAATTTCGGCAATATTTTGAACAGAAGCTCTGGCCGGAATTATTTTACCGAAAAGAAAATGGAAAGTATCAACTGAATCTGTGGAAGGCCAATGAAGCAGTGCTGACTGAAGCGGGGATCCCGAAGCAGCAGATTGCTGTGACGAATGTCTGCACACACTGTAACCCGGAGATTCTGTTTTCACATCGGGCGACCGGTAATAAAAGAGGAAATTTGAGTGCATTTCTGGCTTTAAAAGAGGAATAAAAGCGAGCGACAGAAAAATGATAAGACTTGAAAAGAGGAGAAAGCTGATATGGATACAACAAGCGTAGAGGAAATGACGCAGGAAACAACAGAAGAAATTAACGCTTTTTTGCAGTATTTTCATAATAATACAGGAAACCTGATCGGATTCGGACTAAAAGTGGTATATGCGATTATCATCTTTATCATCGGACGTTATCTGATCAAATGGGTGAGAAAGATTGTGAAATCTGCTTTTGCCCGCTCCAGTGCAGATGCAGGCGTTGCCACATTCGTAGACTCATTGTTGAAGTTTGGTCTATATGCGATTCTGATCTTCACAATCGCAACGAAGTTTGGAGTGGATACGGCATCCGTAGCCGCAATCATAGCATCAGCAGGTGTTGCAGTAGGTCTGGCATTGCAGGGAAGCCTGTCAAACTTTGCCGGTGGTGTTCTGATCCTGATGCTGAAGCCGTTTGTAGTAGGGGATTATATTATAGAAGATAATCATAAAAATGAAGGAACCGTAAAAGAGATACAGCTTTTTTACACGAAGCTTACCACGATTGATAATAAGACGGTTATTATACCGAATGGCATGTTGACGAACAACAGTCTGACCAATGTCACAGAGAAGGATGAACGATGCCTGGAACTGAAGTT
>JAEDLC010000118.1 GCA_016295505.1 Dorea sp. | reverse complement strand
CAGGAAGCACGAGATACTGTCTGATCAATGAAAAGGGCCAGATAACCGAAGGACTGATAAAAACGAAGGGAGAGGAAGCGGTGCTGGCAGATGATGTCTGGTCGGAAGGAAGGAACAGGCTTTCTGTCTGGATGGAAGATGGAGAGGGAAAGATATTAGACTCGTATTACTGTGAAAAGAGCATCATGATAGATACGCAGAAACCGAAGCTTAGCCTTCAGACTCCATATGGTTATGATGCCTGGTATCAGAAAGAACTGCCGCTCAGTGTATCTGCAGAAGAAGAGGAGGGCGGAAGTCAGATTGCGGAAATCGTATGTTATGCAGAGGAGCAGTTTGTTGGAAAAAGTACGGAAAGAACAGCAGTTTTTTCCATTACCAGTGCTTCTGTAAAGGGAAAGGGTGTACATATCAGAGTTACAGCGTCAGATTATGCGGGAAATTATACAGAAGCATGCTGTGAAGTATATATTGACCAGAGTCTGCCAACAGCAGTTCTTGAAGGAATCTCAGATTATAAGATTACAAGTGAACCGGTTCAATTTGCATATCAGGTGACGGAAGAGAATCTGATAGGAGATCTGGAAGCATGTACGACATGGGAACATACAGATGGGGAAACAACAGAGATACCTGTACAGGTATGGGAAGATACAGAGAATGGGAAAAGGGCTGTACAGATTTTGAGTGAGAACGGGACTTATCGAATGAATCTGAGTGTAAGGGATTGCGCAGGTTATGAAGCCGATGCTTCCGCTCAGGTGATTATCGATAAAGATAACCCGGTGATCCGGTATATCGATCAGCTGAACGGAAGATATCTGAAGAAATTTTGTTGGGAATATCAGACAGAAGACTGGATTCATGATTATACCAGTTTCAGTTATACGGTTCAGCTGGATGGAAAGAATTATCATATGGGAGAGACTGTTGTAAAAGAGGGCAGACACATCCTGACGGTAAAAGCGATTGATTCAGCCGGGAATGTCGGTGAGGCAAAAGCAGAATTTGTGATAGACCGTACGGAACCCAAAATATGTTTTGAGGATGTAGAAGACGGAGAATCTTATGAAAAAGAAAAACTATTTCGCATATTTACAGAGGATAAATCAGACAGAATCGAAGAAATAAGGATGAATGGAGAACTACAGAAGATCCGTCAAAATAATGGGATCTGTCAGTTCCATGTCCAGGAAGTGAAAAACTATGAGATAGAAGTAAAAGCAGTTGATATGGCAGGAAATCAGAAAATCGCAAGAATCGGCTTTCAGGTGATCCCGGAGAAAACAATGCTGCAGAAGTTAACATGGCCGATCAAAACAAAGATTCTAAAGGAAGAAAAAGCAGAACCGACAGAAGAGAAGAAAGAAACGGAAGGAAATACATACAGGGGAATTATAACAGGAGGCCTGTTGATTATAATTCCGGCTGTGATACTGGGAATCCGGCATCTGAAAAAGCGCCGTAAAAGGGAGGATGCCGGGTAACTGTTTTACCAGTTCCCGGCATGTATTATGAAAAAGTTTATTCAAATAGTATATAAATACTAGATAGCGTCTTTTGTATTTCTTTCATGGTTATAGTATAAGAGAAACCTATGAAGAAAGAATGTTGTAGAAGTGAAAGAATTTTGAAAGATAAATGAACAAATTGTTAACACGGATATTTTGCAAAGATTTTGTTGGAAAATCCAAGAAAATGCTTTATACTTTAAAACAGTTATCGATAAGAAAGGAAGTAGGAGCATGAAATACATTTCATTTGCGATTCCGTGTTATAATTCACAGGAGTATATGTCACATGCGATTGAAAGCATCCTTCCGGGAGGAGAGGACGTAGAGATTATTATTGTAAATGACGGATCGAAAGACAGAACATCTGAAATTGCACATGAATATATGGAAAAGTACCCGAGTATCATTAAAGTGGTTGATAAAGAAAATGGAGGCCACGGAGATGCGGTAAATGCAGGACTTGCCAATGCACAGGGGAAATATTTTAAAGTAGTGGACAGTGATGACTGGGTAGATACAGAGGCACTGGAAAAAATACTTCAGTTTCTGCACCGGTTGGAGGATGAGCAGGAAAGTATTGATATGCTGGTTTCGAATTATGTGTATGAAAAAGTCGGAGCAGCGCATAAGAAGGTAATACATTACCGGAATGTTCTTCCACAGGAAAAGATATTCCGCTGGGATGAGATCGGACGTTTCCACCTGGATCAGTATATTCTGATGCATTCTGTAATCTACCGGACGGATATGCTGAAACTGAGTCAGATCAGTCTGCCAAAGCATACATTTTATGTGGACAATATCTATGTATATTATCCGCTGCCATATGTCCGTAAGATCTATTATCTGGATGTGGATTTTTACCGGTATTATATCGGAAGGGAAGATCAGTCTGTCAATGAAAAGGTCATGATTAAGAGACTGGATCAGCAGATCTTTGTTACCAGAAAGATGATAGACATGTATCAGATGAAGGATATCCAGAGTAAAAAACTTCGTCAGTATATGATGAATTATCTTGCAATTATGATGACAGTATCATCTATATTGTGTATCCGGTCAAAATCCAAAGAAAATCTTGAGAAAAAGAAAGAACTCTGGGAGTACCTGAGTCAGAAAGATTTCAAGACGTTCTTAAGAATCCGTTATGGAATTCTGGGGCAGACGATGAATATTCCGGGAAAGCCGGGAAGAAAGATCTCATCGATGGCATATTCTGTAGCCAGAAGACTGATCGGATTTAATTAAATCAAATCTATGAATAATATAACAGCCATATCATATACTAAGGATAGTGAAGAAAAGGAGTATATGATATGGCTGTTGATTTTAAGAATAGTGAAACAAAAGTAAATTTAATGAAGGCCTTTGCAGGGGAAAGTCAGGCAAGAAACAGATATACAATTGCAGCACAGGAGGCCAGAGAGAAGAAATACTATGCGATCGGGGAAGTGTTTTTGTTTACTGCAGATCAGGAGAGGGCACATGCGAAAAGATTCTATGACCTTCTGAAAAATCTGAATGGAGAGACGATCGATATTGAGGGGAGTTATCCGGTAGATTATGACGACAGTATTACAGGATTACTGCGTGCAGCACAACACAATGAGATGGAAGAGGCAGATGATGTCTATATGGCTTTTGGAGAAAAAGCAAAGGAAGAAGGATTCATAGAAGCGGCATCAGCCTTTTTCCATATTGCCAGGATTGAGGCGGTTCATGGAAAACGATTTGGACTGCTCGCAGAGCTTCTGGAAAGTGGACGATATTACGAAACCGGCCGGACAGGATACTGGATGTGCCTGAATTGTGGATATATTCATAAAGGTACAAGAGTACCGGAAGTATGTCCGACATGTCTGGAAGAAAAGGGATACTTTATTCCGGCAGATCTGGCCCCTTATCTTAGAGGAGATCTGATCGTAGTGTATTAATGAAAATGCATCAAAAAGAATATTGAAACAGAAAGGGACAGTATGACGAGTCAAAAGTTGGAAAATCTGTTGAATCTGGCATTGGATGCCACGGAAGAAGAGAGGGAAAGGTCACTGAATCTGGATGTCGGATATCATCCGATTGAAAGAAAATGGGATCTGATTGTAAAATATTCCGGAAACCTTGATCAGGTGAGAGCACTGGCGGATCAGGTAACAGAACTTCAAAATGAATATGCGATTCTGACCATTCGTGAATCTCTGATTGAGAGGCTGGTGACTGTTCCGGAAGTGGAATATGTAGAAAAACCGAAGCGGTTGTTCTTTCAGGCGGCGAACGGAAGACGGGTATCCTGCATCAATGCGGTGCAGAATACCCGTTTTTCGTTATATGGACAGGGTGTTCTTGTGGCTGTAATTGATTCGGGAATCGATTATACCAATGAAGACTTTCGTAATCCGGACGGAACGACCAGGATTCGTGCCCTTTGGGATCAATCACTGGTACCGGGCGAGGGGAGAAACTCTCCGGAAGGGTATACATTGGGAGTAGAATATTCACAGGAGCAGATCAATGAAGCACTGAGACAGCCGACATCGTTGCTGCAAAGAGAGATGCTTCCAAGTATGGATATCTCCGGACACGGAACAGCAGTTGCCGGGATTGCCGCAGGAAACGGGCGGAGCAGCAATGGGGTGTATGCCGGTGTGGCATCACGAAGTGAACTTCTGGTTGTGAAGCTTGGCAATCCGATGCAGGAAGGATTCCCGCGTACGATCGAGCTGATGGAAGGACTGGATTACGTTCTGCGGAAAGCATTGGAATTTCGAAAGCCGGTAGCAGTGAATATCAGTTTTGGGAATACCTATGGTGCACATGACGGAAGTTCACTTCTGGAACGTTATATCGATGATCTTTCCAATCGCTGGAAAAACTGTATCTGCGTTGGAACCGGCAATGAAGCAGCGGGTGCAGGCCATACTGCCGGTACTCTTCAGGAAGGAGAGGAGAGACGGATTCAGCTTGCTGTTCAGAGCCGTCAGACTGCGATCAGCGTTCAAATCTGGAAGGAATATACGGATCAGATTGAGATTGCGATGATTACACCGGCCGGAGTCCGGGTGGGTCCGCTTCAGGAGATACTTGGTCCCCAGCGATTTGTGGTCGGAGGGACAGAGATTCTTCTGTATTATGGAAAGCCAAGTCCATACAGTACTTCACAGGAAATATATATCGATATGCTGCCGCGGGAAGCTTATATTACGGAAGGCATATGGCAGATTGTTCTGATGCCGCGAAAGATTGTTACCGGAGCATATGAATTATGGCTTCCAAGTGAAAGTGTTCTGAATCGCGGAACGGGATTTCTGTTTCCGACCGATCATACGACACTCACCATTCCTTCTACTGCCGGGCGTGTGATATCGGTAGGTGCGTATGATGCATTGACATTTGCATACGCAGATTTTTCCGGTCGTGGGTTTACCCGAATGTTGAATCTTGTGAAACCGGATATCGTGGCTCCGGGCGTGAATGTGACAACTACCGTGCCGGGAGGAGGATATGCAAGTTTTTCCGGCACTTCTTTTGCAACTCCGTTTGTCACGGGAAGTACGGCACTCTTAATGGAGTGGGGAATTATAAAAGGGAATGATCCGTATCTGTATGGAGAGAAAGTGAAAGCCTATCTGAGAAGAGGGGCGAAAACACTGCCGGGATTTACAGAATATCCGAATCCACAGGTTGGGTATGGGGCATTATGTTTGAGCGAAAGCCTGCCTAAGAGATGAAGTTAACAAGAAACGAAAAATTAAAAAATGCTGTTGGCGGGACAATACTTTAACAAAAATGAAATTATACAATAAATTAAAA
>JAEDLC010000117.1 GCA_016295505.1 Dorea sp. | reverse complement strand
AATCATCCATGCCAGAGAGGTTCTGCTCAGAACCCGGATATCTTCTTCCAGGCAAGAGAAGCATGTAACCCATATTACGATGCTATGCCAGCTATCGTTCAGGAGTACATGGACAAGGTTAACGCTAAGATTGGAACAGATTATAAGCTGTTTAACTACTATGGAGCACCAGATGCAGAGAAAGTGATCATTGCTATGGGTTCTGTATGTGATACAATCGAAGAGACTATCGATTACCTGACAGCAGCAGGAGAAAAAGTTGGTGTTGTTAAAGTTCGTCTTTACAGACCGTTCTGTGCACAGGCACTGATCGATGTAATTCCGGATACTGTAAAATACATCAATGTACTTGACAGAACAAAAGAACCAGGAGCTCAGGGAGAGCCATTATATCTGGACGTTGTTTCTGCACTGAAAGGATCTAAGTTTGACGCTGTTCCGGTTAACTGTGGACGTTACGGATTAGGTTCCAAAGATACAACACCTGCACAGATCGTTGCAGTATTCAACAATGTTGATAAGGAAAGATTTACGATCGGTATTGAAGATGATGTAACAAATCTTTCACTGGAAGTTGGCGCACCTCTCGTTACTACACCGGAAGGAACAATCAACTGTAAGTTCTGGGGTCTTGGAGCAGACGGTACTGTTGGTGCAAACAAGAACTCTATCAAGATTATTGGTGACAATACAGATATGTATGCACAGGCTTACTTCGATTATGACTCTAAGAAGTCTGGTGGTGTTACAATGTCTCACCTGCGTTTCGGTAAGAAGCCAATCAAGTCTACTTACCTGATTCACAAAGCAAACTTTGTAGCATGTCACAATCCTTCTTATGTAAATAAATATAATATGGTTCAGGAATTGGTTGACGGCGGTACATTCCTTCTGAACTGCCCATGGGACATGGAAGGTCTGGAGAAACATTTACCTGGACAGGTTAAGGCATTTATCGCTGACCACAACATCAAATTCTATACAATTGACGGTATCAAGATTGGTAAAGAGATCGGACTTGGCGGACGTATCAATACAGTGCTTCAGTCTGCATTCTTCAAACTTGCTGCTATCATTCCGGAAGAAGAAGCAATTGATCTGATGAAGAAAGCTGCAAAGGCTACTTACGGAAGAAAAGGTGACAAGATCGTACAGATGAACTACGACGCAATCGATGCTGGTGCAAAACAGGTGGTTGAAGTAGAAGTACCGGAATCCTGGAAGTCCTGCACAGACGAAGGTTTATTTGCACCGGAAGTTAAGGGTGGAAAAGATGATGTCGTAGCATTTGTTAAGAATATTCAGGCAAAGGTTAATGCACAGGAAGGTAACTCACTTCCGGTATCTGCATTCAATGATTATGTAGATGGTTCTACACCGTCTGGTACTGCAGCATACGAGAAACGTGGTATCGCAGTAGATATCCCGGTATGGAAATCTGAGAACTGTATCCAGTGTAACCGTTGTGCATATGTATGTCCGCACGCAGTTATCCGTCCGGTAGCATTGACAGAAGAAGAGCTTGCTAAGGCTCCGGAAGGAACACAGGCAATTCCTATGATCGGTATGCCGGGACTGAAGTTTACAATGACTGTATCAGCTCTTGACTGTACAGGATGTGGTTCTTGTGCAAATGTCTGCCCGGGCAAGAAGGGTGAGAAAGCTCTTGTTATGGAAAATCTGGAAGCTAATGCAGCATCTCAGGATGTCTTTGATTTCGGAAGAGAGATCGAGGTAAAACCGGAAGTTGTTGCGAAGTTCAAACCAGAAACTGTTAAGGGAAGTCAGTTCAAACAGCCATTGTTAGAGTTCTCAGGAGCATGTGCCGGCTGTGGTGAAACACCTTACGCTAAATTAATTACACAGTTATTCGGTGACAGAATGTACATTGCAAATGCAACAGGATGTTCTTCTATCTGGGGTAACTCTTCACCGTCTACACCATATACCGTAAACGGAAAGGGACAGGGTCCTGCATGGGCAAACTCCTTATTCGAAGATAATGCTGAGTTTGGTTATGGTATGTTACTTGCTCAGAAAGCAATCAGAAAGAGATTAAAAGAGCAGGTAGAGACTGTTGCAGCATCTGATGCAGCTCCGGCAGAAGTAAAAGCAGCATGCCAGGAATATCTGGATACATTCAACTGTGGTGTTATGAATGGAGATGCTACAGATAAATTAGTTGCAGCATTAGAAGGATGCGATTGTGATACATGCAGAGATATCGTTAAGAATAAAGACTTCCTTGCTAAGAAATCCCAGTGGATCTTCGGTGGTGACGGATGGGCTTATGATATCGGATTCGGTGGTGTTGACCACGTATTAGCAAGTGGTGAAGATATTAACATCATGGTATTCGATACAGAGGTTTACTCTAACACAGGTGGACAGTCTTCTAAGGCTACTAAGACTGGTGCAACAGCTCAGTTTGCAGCAGGCGGAAAAGAGACGAAGAAGAAAGACCTTGCAGGTATTGCAATGAGCTATGGTTATGTATACGTAGCACAGATTGCTATGGGTGCTGACTTCAATCAGACTGTTAAAGCAATTGCAGAGGCAGAGGCTTATCCGGGACCATCACTTATCATTGCTTATGCTCCATGTATTAACCATGGTATCAAGAAAGGTATGAGCAAAGCTCAGACTGAAGAAGCATTGGCAGTAGAATGTGGATACTGGAACAACTTCAGATTCAATCCTGCAGCAGAAGGCGGCAAGTTTACACTTGACAGCAAAGAGCCTAAACAGGAAGATTACCAGGCATTCCTTGACGGAGAAGTTCGTTATAATGCACTGAAGAGAGCTAATCCGGAAAAAGCAGCTAAGCTGTTTGCTAGAAACGAAGCAGAAGCAATGGAAAGATATGCATATCTGAAGAAGCTGGTAACTCTGTACGGAGAAGAATAAGAATCAGTTTTAGGAAAATAAAAGGGCGGTTGCGAAAGCAGCCGCTCTTTTTTTTCGTGCGTAATTATTCCTTGCCATCTTACATCTATATGAGTATACTTGTTGTTATATGATGTGAAAAGAGAGGGTAATACATGAAAAGAGAGAATTTTGGCTCACGTCTGGGATTTATTCTTGTTTCTGCAGGATGTGCAATTGGAATTGGAAATGTATGGAAGTTCCCATATATGTGTGGAGAGTTCGGAGGAGCGGCATTTATATTGATTTATTTGCTTTTTTTAATAGTTTTGGGGATTCCCGTTCTGGTCTGTGAATTTGCAGTAGGTCGCGCAAGTCGTCACAGTGTTGCTGCGGCATTTGAAACACTGGAACCGGAGGGCACCCATTGGCATATTACGAAATGGATTGGCATTATAGGAAGTTATCTTCTTATGATGTTTTATACAACGGTTGGCGGATGGATGATGTATTATTGTTTTCGCAGTGTCAGAGGTGACTTTGTCGGAGCGGATGCAGGTCAGGTGGCGAAAGCTTTTTCGGAAATGCTGGATAATCTTCCAACCATGGCTTTTTGGACCACTCTTATCTGTGTAATCGGCTTTGTGGTTTGTCTGTTTGGAATTCAAAAAGGGATAGAACGTGTTTCGAAGGGGATGATGTCAGCTCTTCTGGTGATTATGGTTGTGCTGGCAGTTCACTCTGTTTTTATGGATGGTGCAGTAGAAGGAATCCGCTTTTACCTGGTGCCGGACTTTTCAAGAATGTTGGAAATCGGCATTGGCAATGTGGTATTTGGAGCAATGAGTCAGGCGTTTTTTACGCTTTCTATTGGTATTGGAGCAATGCTGATCTTTGGAAGTTATATGGATGATTCCAGAAGTCTGACTGGCGAGGCAATCAGTATTACGGCACTAGACACATTTGTTGCATTGATGGCAGGGTTTATTATTATTCCTGCGTGTTTTTCGTTTGGAATAGAGCCGGGAGCAGGACCGAGTCTGATATTTATCACTATTCCGAATATTTTTGCGCAGATACCAGGAGGCCGGATCTGGGGAGCTTTATTTTTCCTGTTTTTGACATTTGCGGCTTTTTCAACGATTGTCGCAGTGTTTGAGAATATTATTTCGTTTGATATGGATCTGTTTCAGTGGTCCAGAAAAAAGAGTACATTTGTGAGTGCGATTCTGATTATTTTGCTTAGTATGCCATGTGTACTGGGCTTCAATGTATTAGCCGGATTTGAGCCACTGGGAAACGGTTCGAATATCATGGATCTGGAAGATTTTATAGTATCCAATAATCTTCTTCCTTTGGGAAGCCTGGGGTATGTATTATTCTGTACCGGAAAAAATGGCTGGGGATGGGAACCGTTTCTGAAAGAGGTCAATACCGGAAAGGGAATCCGATTTCCAGCGTTGATGAGAGGGTATACTGCATATATATTGCCACTGATTATTATTGTGATATATTTGAAGGGGTATTATGATAAGTTTGCCGGTATGGGAAAAATGACAATGAGTATCTGGATGGCAATCGCCGTATTTCTTTTGGGATTTGTGCTGTGTTGTGCATGGTTATCGGGGAAAAGAAAATCTGATAAGTAGAAAGGACTGGTGTAATAGTTGCGAGATTATTACACCAGTTTTTATGATATTTTTTCTTCGATTTGGTCAACTCGTTGTTCCAGATGTGATATTCGACGTTCCAGAAGAGGAATCGTATCAGCATCGAGTTTTATAGTTCTCATTGTTGCTTCCAGACGATCCAGGCGTTCTTCAATACGAGCAAAGTGAAGATTAGTTTTTTCCTGTACCAGATCTACTTCTTTCAGGATTGTGTTTAAAAGATATTGATTATTTGCTTCAAAACGTTCGTCCAGGAAATCCTTGAGCCGAAAATCCTGTTCGGCAAATTTCTGATCAAATCTGGCGTCCTGCTCGGCAAACTTTTGATCGAATCTGGCGTCCTGCCCGGCAAACTTCTGATCGAATCTGATTTCCTGCTCGGCAAACTTCTGATCGAACCTGGCCTCTTGCTCAGCAAACTTCTGATCGAGTAGAACGGTAAGGGATTGTAATAGTTCGTTGTTGGTCATTGTATCACCTCCTGCTATTATTGATTGTGTAAAAAAATTATATCAGGAAGTATACAGTGTTTCAACTGTAAAATTAAATTCTAAACATTCTGTCAATTCTGAGCTTATTCAAGATTTTCATAACTCCATTGCTTTATGTAATCTAAAAATTTGAGTGTAGCAGGAGATCTTGGAAATGTGATCAAAGGGGAACTGGCAGGACGTGAAAACGACGATGAGATCATTGTATTCGAGACGGCTGGAGTGGCAACACAGGATCTGGTGGCTGCAAGAGAGATTTATGATAAAGCAGTGGAAGCAGGCGTAGGAATTCAGTGGGGTTAATAGCTGTACAGCAATAGCAGGTTATGTTA
>JAEDLC010000116.1 GCA_016295505.1 Dorea sp. | reverse complement strand
GTACTGAGCGTCATGAATCCAGACGAATTGACAATCAGCTGCGTGGTCGTTCCGGACGACAGGGAGATCCGGGAGAATCCAGATTCTATATCTCTCTGGAAGATGATCTGATGCGTCTCTTTGGATCCGAGAAACTGATGAATGTGTTCAGTGCGCTGGGCGTGGAAGAAGGAGAACAGATCGAACATAAGATGCTTTCCAGTGCAATTGAAAAAGCACAGGAAAAGATTGAGAGCAATAACTTTGGAATTCGAAAGAACCTGTTGGAATATGATCAGGTAATGAATGAACAGAGAGAGATTATATATGAAGAGCGACGCCATGTTCTTGACGGAGATAATATGCGTGATTCTATCTTCCATATGATGAATGATTATGTGGAGAATGTGGTAGATATGGTCACCAGTGCCGATCAGGACTATGACGAGTGGAACCTGACAGAACTGAATATGACCATCCATAATACAATCCCGATGGCGCCTGTTACAGAAGATGATGTCAGGGATATGAATCAGAAAAAACTGAAACATATGCTGAAGGAACGTGCAGCAAAGGCTTATGAGATGAAAGAATCCGAATTCCCGGAGACAGAGCAGATACGTGAGATTGAACGTGTGGTTCTTCTGAAAGTGATTGATGCGAAGTGGATGGCACATATTGATGATATGGATCAGCTTCGTCAGGGAATCGGTCTGCAGGCTTACGGACAGAGAGATCCAAAGGTAGAGTATAAGATGATCGGATATGAAATGTTCGATGAGATGACCAGAAGTATTACAGAGGATACCGTACGTACTATTTTCCATGTAAAACTGGAACAGAAGGTAGAGAGAGAACAGGTGGCGAAGGTTACAGGTACCAATAAAGATGAATCTGCGATCCGTGCACCGAAAAAACGTGCGGAAAAGAAAGTATATCCAAACGATCCGTGCCCATGCGGAAGCGGAAAGAAATATAAGCAGTGCTGCGGACGAAAATAATGTCACCAGCAGGCTTGATCATTAAATAGAAAGAGGTGAAGAAAGTGGTTGAATTAGATCAATTTAAAAGTATAATGAATGCTTATGAAGAACCTCTTGCCGAGATGAGGGATTCACTTTGACGTAACCGGCAAGGAGAGAAGAATCGAGGAGCTGGAACGTAAAGTAGAAGACCCAGGTTTCTGGGATAATCCGGAGGAATCACAGAAGCTGATGAAAGAACTGAAGAATCTTCAGGAACTGGTAAAAACCATTCATCAGCTATATACATCATATGATGATATCTGTCTTCTGATTGATATGGGATATGAGGAAGAAGATTCTTCTATGTTCAAGGAAATCGGAGGAGAGATCCGGGAATTTGAATCCCTGTTTGAGGGACTGAGAATTCAGACATTATTGTCGGGTGAATATGATGCCTGCAATGCAATCGTGACGATTCATGCAGGAGCGGGAGGAACGGAGTCCTGTGACTGGGCGAACATGTTATATCGAATGTACAGTCGCTGGGCGGAAAGAAAAGGATTTTCTCTTCAGGTCCTGGATTATCTGGATGGAGATATTACAGGAATCAAGGCAATCACATTTGAAGTGAATGGAGAAAATGCCTATGGATACCTGAAATCCGAAAAGGGAGTCCACAGGCTGGTGCGTATTTCACCGTTCAATTCAGCGGGAAAACGTCAGACTTCATTCGCGTCTCTGGATGTGATCCCGGATATTGAAGATGATATTGATATTGAGATTGCAGATGAGGATCTTAAGATTGATACGTATCGTGCAAGTGGTGCGGGAGGACAGCATGTCAATAAGACTTCTTCCGCAATTCGAATTACGCACCTTCCTACCGGAATCGTAGTACAGTGCCAGAATGAAAGATCTCAGCATCATAATAAAGAAAAAGCCATGCAGATGCTCAAGGCCAAGCTTAAGCTTATCAAAGAACAGGAACAGGCAGATAAAGTATCTGACATCCGTGGTGAAGTGAAAGAAATTGGATTCGGTAATCAGATCCGATCCTATGTGATGCAGCCATATACAATGGTCAAGGATCACAGAACCAATGAGGAAAACAGTAATGTAACCGCTGTTCTGGATGGAAATATTGATTCATTCATCAATGCCTATCTGAAAAAAACAGCGCAGAAATAGAGGGAGGACTTTATGATAAATATAGCAGTTATGGGTTATGGAACCGTAGGTTCCGGAGTGGTCGAGGTAATCAATACCAACGGAGCCCGGATCAACCAGCGGATCGGGGATGAACTGAATGTAAAGTATGTGCTTGATCTTAAGGATTTTCCGGGAGATCCGGTGCAGGAAAAAATTATACATGATTTTGATACGATCCTTGGGGATGATGATATTCAGATCGTGGTAGAAGTCATGGGAGGAATTGAGCCGGCTTATACGTTTGTAAAGAAATGTCTGCAGGCCGGAAAGAGTGTTGCAACCTCCAATAAGGCACTTGTGGCAGCACATGGTGCGGAGCTTCTTTCAATTGCTGCAGAGCACAACATCAATTTCCTGTTTGAGGCAAGTGTCGGAGGTGGAATTCCGATCATTCGTCCGCTCAACTCTTCACTGACAGCAGATGAGATTGAAGAAATCACAGGTATCCTGAATGGAACGACCAATTATATGCTGACAAAGATGTTCTATGAAGGTGCAGATTACGATACTGTTCTTAAGGAAGCACAGGCAAATGGCTATGCCGAACGCAATCCGGAAGCGGATGTGGAAGGCTATGATGCCTGCAGAAAAATTGCGATCCTGTCTTCGCTGATCTCGGGACAGCAGGTGGATTTTGAAGACATATACTGTGAGGGAATCACGGAGATCACAGTAGAAGACATGAAATATGCGAAAGCAATGGGAACAACGATCAAGCTTCTGGCTTCCAGCAAACGTTATGCAGGAAACAGACTGCATGCCATCGTTGCTCCGTGTATGCTCTATCCGGAACATCCATTATATAATGTAAATGATGTATTCAATGCAATCTTTGTACATGGAAATGTGCTGGGAGATGCAATGTTCTATGGAAGCGGAGCAGGTAAGCTTCCGACTGCCAGTGCGGTTGTTGCTGATGTAGTAGATGCGGCCAAGCATCTGAACCGCAACATCATGACGATGTGGAAAGAAGAAAAGCTTCATCTGGAAGATAAAGCAGATGCAAAGAGAAGATTCTTTATTCGTATCAAGGGAGATGCAGGCGAGATGCTTCCGGCACTGAAAGAGTCTTTTGGAGAGGTTGAGATTGTTGAAGTTCCTGAGCTGAAGGGAGAATTCGGATTCATAACGCCGGTGATGATGGAAGGAGATTATGAGACCAGATCAAAGTTGTATAAAGACCAGATATTACATATGATACGAGTGGAAGATCAGAAATAGCAGTCGAGATGTCTCCGGATATCTGGACTTTGATGATCAGGCAGAAAAGGAATGGGAGTGAGGACATGAAGTACATTGTAGTGCTTGGAGATGGAATGGCCGGAAGACCATTGGAAGAACTGGAAGGAAAGACAACACTGGAAGCAGCCGTTACCCCGGTGATGGACGGGCTGGCAGCCAAAGCGGAACTTGGTATGGCATCGATGGTTCCGGAAGGAATGGCTCCGGGAAGCGATACTGCGAATCTGGCGGTTATGGGATATGATCCGAAGATATATTATACAGGACGTTCACCTCTGGAAGCGCTTAGTATAGGCGTGGATATGGAAGAGACGGATGTATCTTTCCGGTGTAATATTGTAACATTATCTGAAGAAGAAGGCGCATATGAGGATCGGACGATGATTGATCACAGTTCGGACGAGATCAGTACAGAAGATGCAGCCGTGCTTATGGAAGCGCTGAAAGAAGGACTGAAAAAGGAAGGGTATGAATTCTATGTGGGAACCAGCTACCGCCATCTTCTGATCTGGAAAAACGGAAAAGTAGTGGAACTGACGCCCCCGCATGATATACTTACAAAAGTAATCGGTGATTATCTGCCGGAAGATGCAGTGCTCAGGGAGATGATGAAGAAGAGTTATGAGATTCTGAATCATCATCCGCTGAATGAAGAACGCCGAAAGAAGGGCCTTCATCCGGCAAATTCTGCATGGTTCTGGGGAGCAGGGAAAAAGCCGTCACTGACTTCTTTTGAGGAACGTACCGGCAAAAAAGGTGTGATGATCTCTGCGGTAGATCTGTTAAAGGGTATTGCAGTCGGTGCCGGAATGGACCGTATCATTGTAGAAGGTGCAAATGGAGGACTTCATACGAATTACAGGGGAAAAGCAACTGCTGCAGTGCAGGCACTTACCCGGGATGGATATGATTTTGCCTATATTCATGTGGAGGCTCCGGACGAGATGGGGCATCAGGGAAGCATTACTGATAAGATTACAGCAATCGAAAAGGTTGATGCAGAAGTGCTCCGGGTATTGGTTGATGGTCTGAAAGACGCCGGTGAGGATTACCGCGTTCTGGTACTGCCGGATCATCCGACTCCGATTGAGGTGCGAACACATACCGGAGAACCTGTTCCGTATCTGTTATATGACAGTACCGAAAGTAAAGAAGGAAAGAACGCTTACAACGAGAAAACAGCAGCCACAACCGGAAGAAACTGGTCTGACGGTTATAGACTAATAGGGCACTTGTTACAGGAGGAAACATGTTAATAGTAAAAAAATTCGGCGGCAGTTCTGTGGCCAATCAGGAAAGAATTTTTAATGTTGCCAGACGCTGCATTGAAGACTATAAAGCAGGAAATGATGTAGTAGTTGTTCTCTCTGCTATGGGAGATACAACCGATGAATTGATCGACCTGGCAAATTCGATCAATCCGAATGCAAAGAAGAGAGAGCTGGATATGCTCCTTACGACCGGTGAGCAGGTGTCTGTGTCGCTGATGGCGATGGCAATGCAGGCGCTGGATGTTCCGGCAGTATCTTTAAATGCATTTCAGGTCAGAATGCATTCCACTTCACGTTATGGCAATGCCAGATTCAAACGTGTAGATACCGAAAGAATCCGTCATGAACTGGATTCCCGGAAGATCGTGATCATTACCGGATTCCAGGGAGTGAATAAATATGACGATATTACAACCCTTGGCCGCGGAGGATCTGATACTACAGCGGTTGCACTTGCAGCAGTGCTGCATGCAGACAAATGTGAGATCTATACGGATGTAGACGGAGTATTTACAGCAGATCCGAGAGTTGTAAAGACGGCGAAAAAACTGGATGCCATTACTTATGATGAGATGCTCGAGCTTGCAAGTCTCGGAGCAAAAGTACTTCACAACAGGTCTGTTGAGATGGCAAAAAAATACAATGTAGAATTAGTGGTGCGGTCCAGCCTGAACCGTTCAGAAGGTACCGTAGTCAAGGAGGGTTCAAATATGGAAAAATTGTTAGTTAC
>JAEDLC010000020.1 GCA_016295505.1 Dorea sp. | reverse complement strand
CGGGCAGCCAAGAGCGGAATAGAGGTCATCATAATCATGCCGCATATTCCGGATAAGTGGTATGCATTTGCAGTTGCAAAGACATACTACAAAGAACTGATACAGGGAGGTGTGCAGATCTATGAATATACGCCTGGATTCGTGCATGCAAAAGTATTTGTGTCAGATGATGACACGGCAACCGTAGGAAGCATCAATCTGGATTACCGAAGTCTGTATCTGCATTTTGAAAATGGTGTTTTCATCTATAATAATTCGGAAGTAGACAGAGTGGAAAGAGATTTCCAGCAGACTCTTGTAAGGAGTCATAAGGTGACCCTGACAGAGGTGAAAAATATGACGGCATTTACTAAAATCTCGGGTCAGGTTCTGAAACTGTTTGCTCCGCTGATGTAGCCATGAGATGTGTATATGCCAAGAGGGGATGAAAAAAGACCGAAAACAGGTGATTTATTGCAAGATATTACAGAAACGATGTAAAATGCATTTTACATAAAAAGAAAAATATAGTATAATATGCAAGGTGGCTTTTTATGGCTGCATAAGATGAACGATGAGTTATGTTAATAACGCAGGAGGAATGGATATGGTAAAAGCAGTAGTTGGCGCCAACTGGGGCGATGAAGGAAAGGGTAAGATCACAGACATGCTTGCTCAGGAGGCGGATATCATTGTAAGATTTCAGGGAGGTGCCAATGCAGGACACACGATTATAAATGACTATGGAAAGTTTGCACTGCATACACTGCCGTCAGGTGTATTCTATAATCATACGACGAGTATTATAGGAAATGGTGTTGCGCTGGATGTTCCGGTTCTGTTTAAAGAGATTCAGTCTATCATAGATCAGGGTGTTCCGATGCCGAAGATTCTGGTATCTGACCGCGCACAGATGGTAATGTCTTATCATAAGAATTTTGATGCATATGAGGAAGAAAGACTGGGCGGAAAGTCCTTTGGCTCCACAAAGTCAGGTATTGCTCCATTTTATTCAGATAAATATGCAAAGATCGGCTTTCAGGTAAGTGAGCTTTTTGATGATGAACTGTTAAAAGAAAAAGTTGTCCGTGTTGCCGAGCAGAAGAATGTCCTGCTGGAGCATCTGTATCATAAGCCGGCAATTGATCCGGAAGAATTATATCAGGAACTGCAGGAATATAAGAAGATGGTTGAGCCATATGTATGCGACACCTCTCTTTATCTGCATAATGCAATCAAAGAAGGAAAGAATATCCTTCTGGAAGGACAGCTTGGTTCTCTGAAGGATCCGGATCACGGAATCTATCCGATGGTTACATCTTCTTCTACACTTGCAGGATACGGAGCGATCGGTGCAGGAATTCCGCCATATGAGATCCAGAAAGTTGTAACTGTATGTAAAGCTTATTCCAGTGCAGTTGGAGCAGGCGCTTTTGTCAGCGAGATCTTCGGAGAGGAAGCGGATGAACTGAGACGTCGCGGAGGTGACGGCGGAGAGTATGGAGCAACGACCGGACGTCCGAGAAGAATGGGATGGTTTGACTGTGTTGCATCCAAGTATGGCTGCAGAATGCAGGGAACAACAGATGTGGCATTTACGGTACTGGATGTACTTGGATATCTGGATGAGATTCCGGTATGTGTGGGATATGAGATTGATGGAGAAGTTACCACAGACTTCCCGACAACGCATCTTCTGGAAAAAGCAAAACCGGTTCTTAAGACTCTTCCGGGATGGAAATGTGACATCCGCGGAATTAAGAATTATGAAGATCTTCCGGAAAACTGCAGAAAATATGTAGAGTTTGTGGAAGAGCAGATCGGATATCCGATTACGATGGTTTCTAACGGACCGGGCAGAACGGATATCATCTATAGAAATGTAGAAAAATAAAAAAGTGATAACAGGAGATTGCTGCAAAATATTTGTGGCAATCTCTTCTTATTTTTATAAGAAACAATTTAGAAAATCTTCAGGGCAGAGACATAATATCGACACAAAGTATGCATATAATACAATTATGAAAAATATAATAATAAAGTCGGGAAGACAAAGGGGGATCATAAATAATAGAAACGGAGGTATTATTATGCATACAGGAGAATGGAAGACCGAAAAGAACGAAGTGATATCGATGGAAGAATATCTGGCGAAAAGAAAGAAAATAAGGGAAAAAGAAACGAGATGCATGCTGGAAGGGTCAGAACTGACCCCTCTGGAGTACTATTTTGCGTCATCTTCATCCTGGTCCTGATTCTGATGGGTCTGGCGGTAGACCAGCATATAACCATATAAAAGAACCGGAAGAATAATTGTGGAGGCAATGGATGCCCAGAGAAGATTCAGAGCATTCGGACTGCCGATCAGAGCAAAAATCAGTGTGCATGCATACATGCCAAACAGTAGAAATGCGGCAATCAGTGCCAGAATACGTTTTACATTTTTCATACGAATCATCCTTTACATCTAATCAAGACTTTAGTATATTATATAGGGAGCAATCAAAAATTGCAAATGAATATAAGCATACAAAGGAGTATAAGAATATGAGTCGTACATTATTGGAGCAGTGGCATGACATTGCATATGATGAGAAAGCGGACAGAGGACAGCTTCAGAGATTCTGGTCCACATATTTTCAGATTGAAAAAGAGATCTATGAACAGCTGCTTGCCAGTCCGGATGAGGAAGTAAAAGGAACCGTAAAGGAACTGGCTGAAAAGTATGGACAGGAAGTTCTTACTATGGTTGGATTCCTGGATGGAATCAACGACAGCCTGAAAGAAGCGAATCCGATTGAGACAATGGATGAAGATACGGTAGTAAGTCTTGCATTTGATAAAGAAAAACTGTATAAGAATATGGTGGCAGCAAAAGCAGACTGGCTGTATGAACTTCCGCAGTGGCAAGAGATTTATTCAGAAGAAGAACTGAAAAAGTTATATAAAGAACAGAAAGAGTCAGGAACGATCCGTAAAGGGAAAAAGGTCGGACGTAATGATCCGTGCCCGTGTGGATCCGGTAAAAAGTATAAGAAATGCTGTGGAAGATAGCTCTGATCTTTTTGGGAATCATCAGCATAACCTATTATGTGGTTATCTGTGCGGTTCTTAAAAAATGGGATTCTACTTTTTCAAGATTCTGGCTGATTGCAGGAATTATCTGTCTTGCCGCTACAAAAGCGGTGGATGTTGGTGGGTTTTCGTATGTCGTTAAGGTGGGAATCGCTTTCCTGGCAGGGATATTTCTGCTTACTGAAGGAATCATTGTCAGAGGGATGTTCTGCAACCGTCAGAAGGAGTGCCATTATCTGATTATTCTTGGTGCGCAGGTGAACGGCCGCAGGATTACAGATTCTTTGCAGCGCAGACTGGATTGTGCTCTGTCATATCTTTCGCGCCATCCGAAGACAAGAGTCGTTGTATCCGGAGGGCAGGGAGAGAAGGAAGAACGGACGGAAGCAGATGCGATGGAAGAATATCTGCTCTGTCATGGAATTGAGAAACATCGTATTATTCTGGAAGAACGTTCCAGAACGACAAGAGAGAATCTGCTGTACTCGATGGAGCTGATCGGGGACAGAACAGAGCCTGTGGGCATTGTTTCGAATAATTTTCATTTGTACCGTGCATGCAGTTATGCCAGGCAGCTCGGATATACAGATCCTTGTCCGGTTAAGGCAGACTGTCATCCGGTACTGTTCATGAATTACATGGTAAGGGAATGTCTGGCAGTGTGGAAGATGTGGATGATAAAATTGTTGACAAAGAATTTGACGGTGTTATAATGATAACATATGAAAACACGATGACGAGACGAGTAGGTTGGGAAAGAAACGACAGAGAGAAAGGCCACCGGCTGCAAGCCTTTTGTTTTGGAACCTTCTGAAGACTACCTCTGAGTGGCTGCAAAACAGTCCGGTGATTCCGTTACCATCAGAATGAAGTGGTTCTGACATGTACATATGTCAGTTCAAGCAGGGTGGAACCGCGAGAAAAAGTGAACTCGTCCCTTACAGCAACAGGCTGTAAGGGACTTTTTTATATCATCGGAGCTTTTCAAAGAGTCCTTTCATGCCTGTGAAGAAGTAAAAGAATATTTATAGAAAAGAGAGGAAACCAATCATGAAAATTACATTAAAAGACGGATCTTTCAAAGAATATGAAGGAAGCATGTCTGTACTGGATATCGCAAAAGATATCAGTGAAGGTCTTGCAAGAGCAGCAACTGCTGCAAAGGTAAACGGTGAGATTACAGATCTCAGAACAGAGATCAGCGAGGATTGTGAACTGGAACTTCTGACATTTGATTCAGAAGATGGTAAAGGTGCATTCTGGCACACAACATCTCATATCATGGCACAGGCGATCAAACGCCTCTATCCGGAAACAAAGCTTGCAATCGGACCATCTATTGACAATGGATTCTATTATGACCTTGACAGAGAGACTCCATTTGCCGCAGAAGATCTGGAAAAGATTGAAGCAGAGATGAAGAAGATCGTAAAAGAGGCTCTTCCGATCGAGAAATTTACAAAAACGAGAGAAGAGGCAATTGCATATTTTAAAGAAAAAGATGAACCATATAAAGTAGAGCTGGTAGAAGATCTTCCGGAAGGAGAAGAAATCAGTTTTTATCAGCAGGGAGAATTTGTAGATCTGTGTGCAGGTCCGCACCTGATGTCTACCAAGACAGTAAAAGCATTTAAGCTCACAAGTCTTGCCGGTGCTTACTGGAGAGGCAGTGAGAAAAATAAAATGCTGACCAGAATCTATGGTATTTCATTCCCGAAGAAAGCAGAGCTGGAAGAATATCTGCATATGATCGAAGAGGCAAAGAAGCGTGATCACAGAAAACTGGGAAAAGAGCTTGGACTGTTCATGATGTGTGACGAAGGTCCAGGATTCCCGTTCTTCCTTCCGAAGGGAATGGTGCTTAAGAATACCCTGCTGGATTACTGGAGAGATCTGCATAAGAAGAATGGTTATGTGGAGATCTCCACACCGATCATCTTAAGCAGACATCTCTGGGAAAACTCCGGACACTGGGATCATTACAAAGATAATATGTATACAACAGTGATTGATGACGTGGATTTTGCTGTAAAACCGATGAACTGTCCGGGCGGTATGCTGGTGTACAAGTCTGAGCCGCGCTCTTATAAGGATCTTCCGCTTCGTATGGGAGAGATCGGTCTGGTACACAGACATGAAAAATCCGGTGCCCTGCATGGATTATTCCGTGTACGCTGCTTTAATCAGGATGATGCACACATCTTTATGATGCCTGAGCAGATACGTGATGAGATCAGGGGTGTTACAAAACTGATCGATGAAGTGTACAGCCTTTTCGGATTTAAATATCACGTTGAACTTTCTACTCGTCCGGAAGACAGTATGGGAAGTGATGAAGACTGGGAGATGGCTACAGAAGGTCTGAAAGGTGCTCTGGATGACATGGGACTTGAATATGTGGTAAATGAAGGAGACGGAGCATTCTACGGACCAAAGATCGATTTCCATCTGGAAGATTCCATCGGAAGAACATGGCAGTGTGGAACGATTCAGCTGGATATGCAGATGCCACAGCGTTTTGATCTTGAATATACAGGAGCGGACGGAGAAAAGCATCGTCCGATCATGATCCACAGAGTTGCGTTTGGTTCCATTGAACGTTTTATCGGTATCCTGATTGAGCACTTTGCGGGTGCGTTCCCAACCTGGCTTGCGCCGGTACAGGTAAAGGTACTTCCGATCTCTGACAAGTATATGGAGTATGGAAAGAAGGTTCTGGCAGCACTTGATCAGGCAGGAATCCGTGCCGAGATTGATGAAAGAGCAGAAAAGATCGGCTATAAGATCCGTGAGGCACAGATGAACAAGATTCCGTATATGCTGGTAGTCGGAGCAAAGGAAGAGGAGCAGGATCTGGTTTCTGTAAGAAGTCGTTTTGCAGGAGATGAAGGACAGAAATCCCTGGATGCATTTATTGCTGATATCAAAGAGGAAATTGCTTCCAAGACACAGCGTGAAACTGTAAAAGAAGATTAATTACGGATTTTGGAGCGGTTCGAATAAAAGATAAAAAATCTGGCATAATAACTTCTGAGATATGAAAACAGGAGGTAATATTATGCCAGAATTAAAATGTACCGTACAGACATGTACACATAATCAGAATTTCTATTGTAATCTGGACAGTATTGTAGTTGGAGGAAGTTCTGCAAAACGGTCCGAAGAGACTTGTTGTGACAGCTTTGAAGAACGGAAAAACGGGTCTTCATACACAGATGTGACAGGAAATGAAGCATCTTCCAGGAGCAATATTGACTGTAAAGCGACAGAATGCATGTATAATAAGGAATGTAAATGTCATGCGGGAAAGATCAGTGTAGAAGGAAGTAATGCATGTCAGTGCGAACAGACAGAATGTGCCACATTCAAGTGTGGATGTTAGAAAAAGAAAGATAAGGAAAAGAGAAGTCGCAGGACTTCTCTTTTATATTGACGCAAATTTAGAAGAAGAGTATAATTATTTTAATTGTTTGAATGAAAAGGAAGATGATAGATATGAGCAAGGATAAATCCGATGAAAATACATATTATTCGAACAGTCCCAAGATCGGACGTAAAGGACCGTCAAAGCTGCGACAGCAGTTTAACAGAGGAATGACATATTTTCTGGTGGTTCTTGTCTGTATTCTGTTCTATTTTGCAATGCTGAGGATTGAGGCAATATCTAGGGTTGTAACCATGATCATGGATGTACTCAAGCCAATTATCTATGGATGTATCATTGCCTATCTTCTGAATCCGATTGTAAAGACGGTGGACAATGTGCTGGTGCCGGTTCTGGAAAAAAGGATGAGTAATAAAGAACGGGCGAGATCACTTTCCAGAGGTGCCGGTATCTTTACCGCGCTGGTGCTGCTGGTCGTGTTGATTGTAGCTTTGTGTAATCTGATGATTCCGGAATTGTATTCCAGTATCCGGAATCTGATCATCACGCTTCCGGGACAGCTGAATGAACTTGTAAATCGATTCAGCAATGTGACCCTGGATGATTCAGCGATGACAACTGTTATGAAGGCAGCATTTAAGGAGGGAACAGCGACCTTTCAGAACTGGCTCAGAACAGACCTTATGGATATGGTAAATGAAGTGATGTCACAACTGACATTTGGGGTGATCAATCTGCTGAGTGAACTGGTGAATGCACTGATCGGGGTGATCGTATCCATTTATGTGCTGTACGGAAAGGAGAAGTTTGCCTGCCAGGCGAAGAAGGGTGTCTATGCACTTCTTACTTCTGAACATGCCAATATCGTACTTCATCTTGCTACGAAGACCAATGAGATATTTGGAGGGTTTATTATCGGCAAGATGATTGATTCAGCAATTATCGGAGTATTATGCTTCTTTGGTCTTTCTATTATGAATATGCCTTATACACTTCTGGTCAGCGTGATTGTAGGTGTGACGAATGTGATTCCGTTTTTTGGACCTTATATCGGTGCAGTACCGAGTGCAATTCTGATCATGTTGTCTGATCCGATCAAGGGATTATATTTTATTATCTTTGTTCTGATCCTGCAGCAGTTTGACGGAAATATTCTGGGACCAAAGATCCTTGGTAACTCTACCGGTCTGTCTGCATTCTGGGTAATTGTGGCCATTCTCCTGGGAGGAGGTCTGTTCGGATTCTTAGGTATGTTGATGGGGGTACCGACATTTGCGGTGTTGTATTACATTGTAAAACTGATTCTGGATAACCGGCTGGAAAAGAAGAAGCTTCCGGCAGATTCGGGATATTATGATACGATGAGTTATGTAGATAACAATGGAAAGTATGTTCATTTGAAGTCACAGGTCAGCTGCGATGATTATGTTCACCCGCAGCCGGGAACGGATGAAGATGAACGGGATGAAAAGAATGAAAATAATGAAGAAGAAGGGGAATAGTGATTATGCCGATCAGAGTGCAGAATGATCTTCCGGTAAAGGAAATACTTGAAAGTGAAAACATATTTGTAATGGATGAGCATAGAGCAACGCATCAGGACATCCGTCCGATCAAGATCGGGCTTTTGAATCTGATGCCACTGAAAGAGGATACAGAGCTCCAGATTCTGCGATCTTTATCGAACACGCCGCTTCAGGTGGATGTGACTTTTGTTATGGTATCAAGTCATCAGGCGAAAAACACGTCTCTCAGTCACCTGAACAAGTTTTATCAGAAATTTGAGGAAATCAGGAATCAGAAATTTGATGGATTTATTATTACAGGTGCCCCGGTGGAACAGATTCCGTTTGAAGAAGTGGATTACTGGGATGAACTTACAGAGATTATGGAGTGGACGAAGACGAATGTTACGTCAACACTTCATCTGTGCTGGGGAGCGCAGGCCGGAATCTATTATCATTATGGAATTAATAAGGTGCAGATGGATAAAAAAGTATTCGGGGTGTTCTGGCACAGGGTATTGAATCGTAAGATTCCACTCGTGAGAGGATTTGACGATGTTTTCCTGGCACCACATTCACGTCATACAGAAGTGCCTATGGATCAGATTCGTGCGGATCAGAGACTGACGGTACTTGCAGAATCAGAGGAAGCAGGACTTTTCCTTGCAATGGCAGAAGATGGACGTCAGATCTTTGTGATGGGACATCCGGAGTATGACAGAGTGACTCTGGATGGTGAGTACAAACGGGATCTGGGAAAGGGACTTCCGATAGAGATTCCGAAAAATTACTATCCGGATGATAATCCGGACAATAAACCACTGCTTACCTGGAGAGCTACAGCGAATAATCTGTATACAAACTGGCTGAATTATTATGTCTATCAGGTAACGCCTTATGATTTGATGGGAACACCTTTTTAAATCCAGAGTAACGATTAAGAAAAGGGGCATAATATATAATAGAAGTGTTGACGTACAGAATAATGTACGATATAATATGTGTACAGAAAACTGTACGTGAATAGGGGGTGCATATCGTGTTAGCGGTGAATTATACGACACTTCGTGAAAATATGAAATCTTACATGGACAAAGTTACGGATGATTATGAAACAATGATTGTTACCCGGAAGGATAATAAAAATGTGGTAATGCTTTCGGAAGAATCTTATAATAATTTGATGGAAAATGTTTATATTATGGGAAATAAAGCAAATTATGATTGGCTGATGGAATCCAAAGCACAGTTAGAGAATGGAAATATTTCAACACATCATCTTATAGAGGCAGACGCGGATGAATAAAGTATTTACTGAAAACGGTTGGAAAGATTATGTATACTGGCAGACGGAAGACAGAAAAACACTGAAAAAGATAAATATTCTTATAGAAGATATTTGTAGAAATGGGAATGAAGGAATCGGAAAGCCTGAAGTGTTATCTGGAAATTTATCTGGATTCTGGAGTAGACGGATTAATGACAAAGACCGATTGATCTATAAGATTGATGAAAATAATGTATATATCTTAGCATGCAGATATCATTATGGGGACAAGTAAAATATAAAAGCACCAACGGAAGAAAAGAATAAACTTCCGAAGGTGCTGTTTTTTTGTTCTGATGGATATCTGATATTATGATTTACTTGAATTATGTTATAGTATGATATATACTTATAACATATATGTGGATGGTCCGCTTGCGCGGACATTCAACAAGGCGGAGGGATAAAAATGAACAGCCTATACGCATCGCGGCTTGTAAGTCAAGTAATATGGCCGGATTTTACTGCACATTTTAAAAGTCATACGACAGAGGCATCTTATCGGACTGATATATCAGAGATCATGGAGTATTTTCATAAAGATTTTCTTGAAATTGAAAAGTATGAGATACAGGAATATTTTTACTTTCTGAAACATAAGGTAGAACAGAAAGAGATAAGACCCGCAACAATGTCAAAAAAGTTTCGGGAGCTTCATTCTTTTGCTGAGTATGTGTGTGAAAATCGCGAAAAATACAAAGTGAAAGAGGAATATCAGAATGAGTACTCCCCATATCTTCGGCAATTATCGAAGCAGGAAAAATATGCCAGGACAGTTCCGGTTGTACACTTGGATGAACTCTTAAAAGCAGCAGAAAGCAATATTATGGAATATTGTATACTCACTTTTCTTTTTCGTGTAGGACTTTCGTCTACAGAAGTAATGCAATTAAAGATGAGTGATCTTGCATGGTACGATAACGGTGTCTACATTTCGGTTTATGGAAGGAAGAAAATGTGCTATGTTCCGGAAGATGTGTGCCAAATACTGGAGCGACATATTGAAGAACGGGAGAGAAATGAAAAAAGCAGTTCACAGACGTATCTGTTCTGTAATAAAAGAGGAAATCCATTGAATCCGATGTATATCAGTCGCATGATGCGAAGATATGAAGAAAAAGCAGGAATCCCGCATTATAGTGCCCAGAGTGTACGAAATTGTTGTGCAGTTACGCTATTTGCATATGGAGCATCCGAAGATCAGGTTGCAGATCGGATGGGAACAACGAAAATACAGATAAAAAGATATAAGAATCTCGCATATCAGGATCAACTGCAGCAACAGGCGGAACGACTTGTAAAACTCAGAGTGGAACCGCCATCTGTGCGATAAAGGAAATGCTTTGGAAAAAGTGCCGGATACATCTGTTTGAAAAGAAAGACTTGCATAATCATACATCTCTGTGATAAAATATTCATAGATTACATGTAATAAAGATAAGTATAAAAAACTCCAAGGATGGAACTCCCGGGAGTTTTTTGTATTTTAAAAGAGTCTGAAAATTCTAACATAACGACAAGTTATTTATTTAACGAGCGGATATGTAAAGAATAGTCTTATGAAATTGGTTATAATAACGAAATATATGTTTAATTAATAACAATTATTGAAATATTCAATATATTAAGGTACAATCTAATTAGGTGATACATTAAGAGAGTACCGACAGCAGCTGCCGATACTCTTTTGTATTATTATAGCCATTGAAACAAAAAAGTGCATGTACAAAGCAAAGAAAAAAAGAAAAAAAGAGAAAAGGGGGAATAGTATGCTGGAAGCTATTAATTCTGTAGTAAATGCTATTAACGGTGTTGTATGGGGATGGCCGATGATCATCCTGTTACTGGGAACACATGTATTTCTGACATTACGGACCGGGTTCATTCAAAGGTATACCATTACAAAAGGTATCAAGTTGTCTGTTACCAAGGATCCGGAAGCAGAGGGTGAAGTATCACAGTTTGGAGCCCTGGCGACTGCTCTTGCGGCAACGATCGGAACTGGTAACATCGTTGGTGTAGGTACGGCGATTGCTCTTGGAGGACCCGGAGCTGTATTGTGGTGCTGGCTGACAGGTGTATTCGGTATTGCTACGAAGTATGCAGAGTCTTATATTGCTGTAAAGTACAGAGTTAAGACAGAAGACGGCCGTATGCAGGGCGGTGCAATGTATGCGCTGGAAAGAGGGCTGAATATGAAATGGCTTGGAATGTTGTTCGCACTTTTTGCAGGACTCGCATCCTTTGGTATTGGATGTGCCACACAGGTTAATTCCATCGCAGAAGTATGTAAGACCAACTTCAATATTCCGCCGGTAGCCGTTGGTATCGTGATTGCAGTTCTTACGGCAGTCGTTATCTTTGGTGGAATTAAGTCAATCGCAGGTGTATGTGAGAAACTGGTTCCATTTATGGCGGCATTCTATGTAATCGGATGTATTATCATTTTAGGTATGAATTATGATTATATCCTTCCTGCTATTGGCGTTATCTGTAAACTGGCATTTACACCGGGCGCAGCAGCAGGTGGTCTTGTAGGAGCAGGTATCACAATGGCAATCCGGTTTGGTGTTGCAAGAGGACTGTTTTCTAATGAGTCAGGTCTTGGTTCTGCTCCAATCGCAGCAGCAGCAGCACAGACAAGAAATCCGGTTCGTCAGGCGCTGGTATCTTCTACCGGAACATTCTGGGATACGGTTGTTGTATGTCTGATGACAGGTCTTGTACTTGTAACTACGATTATGAAAAATCCTTCTATCAATGCAGATTCTGTGGATAACGGAGGACAGCTGACATCACTTGCATTTGGACAGATTCCGGTGATCGGGCCTATCATTCTGACACTTGGTATTATCTGTTTTGCATATTCTACCGTTCTTGGATGGGCATATTACGGAGAGCGTTGTATTGAATACGTATTGGGCAAGAAGGGATTGATTCCATATCGTATTCTGTATGTCATCGTTGCCGCGATTGCACCGATCGTAGCGCTGGATCTTGTATGGCTGATCGCAGATACTCTGAATGCTTTGATGGCTATTCCGAACCTTGTGGCAGTATTGCTTCTGTCAAATCAGATGGTACAGGATACAAAGAAGTATATCAATGATCTGGATGCAAAGGATGATACACCGATTCCGATCATTAAAGATTAATAATGACCAAAAAATAGTAACTTTGGATTGACAAATGCACTTTGTTGAAGTAAAGTAGTTATCATAAAAAGAATACATAAACCGTTGAGAAAGAAGAGTAGCTTACAGTGTGACATATCAGAGAGCAGCAGGTGGTGGGAGTGCTGTATGAGATCGGTAAGTGAATGGCCTTTCGAGGGCAGCTGGAAATCCGTATTAACAGGAAAGTATAGTATGTCGGGAACCGAACCCGTTATCAATCAGGAGTGTATGTTAGTACATGAGGAAAGTGGACGATTCGTCAATTTGAGTGGTACCGCGATAATTTATGATATAATTACCGCCTCAAACCTGTAGGTTTGGGGCGGTCTTTTATTTACGCGTACAATGAGCTAAAGTCTGTGCTCATCTCAACTTTCTCTCCTAACAGGTGGATGCTGGCTTATGCATTCCACAACATCAAATAGTTTAACAAAGAAAAGGAGAACGAAACAATGAAAAAAAGAGTAGTAGCAGGATTATTAACAGTAGCAATGGCAGTGGCAATGATGTCTGGATGTGGAAAATCTCAGGATACGGCAAGTGAAACAGCAGAGGAATCTTACACATTGGGAATTATTCAGTTTGCAGAACACGGTTCTCTGGATAACTGCCGGGAAGGATTCTTAAATGGCCTGGAGTCAGAAGGAATTGTAGAAGGTGAAAATCTGACGGTAGAATATAAGAATGCAACTGCTGATATGGGAAATGCAAAGCAGATCTCAGATGGTTTTGTATCTGATAAAGTGGATATGATCTGCGCGATTGCGACACCGACTGCACAAAGTGCATATAATGCAGCTATGAATGAAGGTATTCCGGTTATCTATACAGCAGTTACCGATCCTATTGCTGCAGAACTTGCAGGAAAAGATGGAAAGCCGGTTGGAGAAGTGACAGGTACTTCTGATAAGCTTCCGGTAGAAGAGCAGTTAAAAATGATCCGTGCAATGCTTCCGGATGCAAAGAAACTGGGAATCATGTATACAACAAGTGAAGCAAACTCTGTATCCGCAATAAAGGAGTATGAGGAACTGGTAGAAAAATATGGTTTTGAGCTGGTAGAAAAAGGAATCACATCTACAGCAGATGTAGCTCTTGCAGCAGATGACCTGGTAAGCCAGGTAGACTGTATCACAAACCTGACAGATAATACGGTGGTTGCATCTCTTCCAACAATTCTGGAAAAGGCAAATGAAAAGAATGTTCCTGTATTTGGAAGCGAAATTGAACAGGTAAAAATCGGATGTCTTGCAGCAGAAGGAATTGATTATCTCGCTCTCGGTGAACAGACTGGTAAGATGGCAGCACAGGTTTTAAAAGGTGCAAAGAAAGCATCAGAAATAGATTTTGAAACGATTACAACACCGGGCTTTTATGTAAACTTAAAGGTTGCAGAAAATCTTGGAATTACAGTTCCGGATGAACTGGCAGAGACAGCAGTGGAAAGCTTCAGCGAGATTACTGCAGAATAAATAGTATGTTTTGGGAGGCGCCTCATGAGTTTTATCATATCCATATTAGAGCAGGGACTGATCTATGGGATTCTTGCACTTGGTATATATATCACATATAAGATTCTGGATTTTCCGGATCTTACAGTCGATGGAAGTTTCCCGCTGGGGGCAGCGATTACAGCTGCCCTTATCACGCGTGGAATCAACCCGTACCTGACATTGCTTCTGGCATTCTTGTCAGGTGTTCTGGCAGGAATCTGTACCGGACTGATTCATATCAAATGTAAAGTCAGAGATCTGTTATCAGGAATTATCATGATGACGGCATTATGGACCATCAATCTCTACATCGCAGGAACGTCGAATGTTCCGTTGTTTTCACAGAAAACGATTTTTCATAATGACCTGCTGGATCAGATCGTACCGGAGGTATTGTCTCCATATATTACGTTGATTATTATATTGATTCTTGCTATGATATGTAAGGTATTACTTGATCTGTATCTTCAGACAAAGTCAGGATACCTTCTCAGAGCAGTCGGAGATAATGATACACTGGTTGTATCCCTTGCAAAGGATCAGGGCAATGTAAAGATCCTTGGTCTTGCGATTGCAAACGGACTGGTATCTCTGGCCGGGTGTATATTTGCGCAGGAGGAGAGGGTATTTGAAATCTCCATGGGTACCGGAGCTATGGTAATCGGGCTGGCAAGTGTAATTATTGGAACCAGCATTTTCAAAAAGTTTTCTGTCTTAAAAACGACATCTGCAGTTTTGATCGGGTCTGTGATCTATAAGGCATGTGTGGCGATTGCGCTTCGTAACTTTGAACCACAGGCAATGAAGCTGATCACTGCAGTGTTATTCCTGATCATTTTGATCATCAGCATGGAAAGAAAGACGAAGGTGAATAAGAATGCTTGAATTAAGAGGAATCCATAAGTATTATAATCCGGGCACTGTCAACGAGATGTGTCTGTTTCAGGACTTTAATCTGACAATTGAAAAGGGAGACTTTATGGCAGTTGTCGGAAGTAACGGTTCCGGAAAAACTTCCATGCTCAATATCATCTGCGGAAGCATTCCGATAGAGCAGGGACAGATACTGATTGGCGGAGAAGATATTACAAAACAAAAAGAATATAAGAGAAATACGAGAATTGGCCGGGTATACCAGAATCCGGCTATGGGAACGTGTCCGTCCATGACGATTCTGGAAAATATGTCTCTTGCTGACAATAAAGGAAAGACGTTTGGGCTTGGAAGAGGTACAAACAAAGCAAGGATCGATTACTATCGTGATCAGCTCAGACAACTGAATCTCGGACTGGAGGATAAGCTGAATGTAAAAGTAGGATCTCTGTCCGGAGGTCAGCGCCAGGCGATGGCTCTTCTCATGTCAACGATGACTCCGATTGAATTTTTGATTCTTGATGAACATACAGCGGCCCTGGATCCCAAAACTGCGGAGCTGATTATGGAGCTGACAGATCGGATCGTAAAAGAAAAGCAGCTTACGACGATCATGGTTACTCATAATCTGCGGTATGCGATTGAATACGGAAATCGTCTTGTCATGATGCATCAGGGAGAAGTAATACTCGATAAAAAAGGAGAAGAAAAGGCACAGATCGTAGTTGATGATGTACTTAAGCTGTTCAATGAGATCAGTATAGAGTGTGGCAATTAACGGGCTCTGTGTGTATGGAGAAAGGAAACAGCAAGATGGCAAAAAGAATTGCACAGTTCTATAAAGTCAGTTATGATCAGTTTAAAAAAGGGTATACTGATGCATTTGGAGAGGCGGAAGAAAAGGAGATAGAAGCAGTTTATCAGAGTATCAGGCTTCCAATGAGAGCAACGTCAGGATCTGCAGGATATGATTTCTATGCACCGGTAAAGATCGTTCTGGCTCCTAAAATGACAGCGAAGATTCCTACAGGAATACGGGTGAAGATGGAAGAAAACTGGGTGCTTCAGTGTTATCCGAGAAGCGGGCTCGGATTTAAATATCGCCTGCAGCTGAATAATACGGTTGGAATCATTGACAGCGATTATTATTATTCGGATAATGAGGGACACATATTTGCCAAGATTACCAATGATACCAATGAAGATAAGACAATAGAAATTGAGGCCGGCACAGGATTCATGCAGGGAATTTTCATGGAATATGGAATTACGATGGATGATGAAGCGACCGGTATCAGGAATGGCGGATTTGGAAGTACGACAGGAAAGTAAATCATAATATAGACAGATGTATAATAATGAGTATTCTGGACATCCTATATCCCAGAAAAAGAAGAAGGTGGGATGAATGATGGAAGGTCACAGGACACGCGAACAGTTGAATAAGAAGATAGCTGCCTCACGGGAGGAAAACGCCGCATATATGAATCAGGTGCTCCCGTTGAAGGACAGTTTTGATATGATACAGAGAGACATTGTGATTGGAGGCAGAATGTCTTCTTTTTATTTTATTGATGGTTTTACAAAAGATGAGACGATGCTCAAGATCATGGACTCATTGATGAAAGTAACCAAAGAAGATATGCCGCCGGATGCAACACGTTTTTCAAGAGAATGCGTTCCATATGTTGAAGTAGATGTTCTGGGTAATTTTGATCAGGTGATGAAGAATGTATTATCCGGTGTAACCTGTGTGTTTATTGACGGATATGAGGCGTGTATTGCGATTGACTGCAGAACTTATCCTGCTAGAAGCGTGGAGGAGCCGGATAAAGATAAGGCACTTCGTGGTTCCAGAGATGGATTTGTGGAGACGATTGTATTTAATACAGCGCTGATGAGAAGGCGGATTCGTGATCCTCATCTTGTGATGGAGATGACAGAAGTGGGAGACAGCTCCCGTACAGACGTGGCAATCTGCTATATGAGTGATCGTGTGGATCAGGAGCTTCTGAAAAATGTATCCAACCGGATTCAGGCAATTCAAACGGATGATCTGAGGATGAATCAGCAGAGCCTGGCAGAGTGCCTTTTTAAGCGGAAATGGTACAATCCGTTTCCCAAATTCAAGTTTACAGAACGGCCGGATACGGCTGCAGCCTGTCTTCTGGAAGGAAAAGTTGTCATTCTGGTGGATAATTCTCCGTCCGCAATGATATTGCCGACTTCGATCTATGATATGATTGAAGAAGCAAATGATTATTATTTCCCGACTCTGACCAGCGTGTATCTTAAGGTTTCCAGAGGACTTATCAATCTGATGACAATCTTCCTGACACCGGTATTTCTGCTTTTTATGCAGAACCTGAACTGGCTTCCACAGGTGTTTGCTTTTGTTGCGGTAAAAGATACGGTCAACATTCCTCTGATCTGGCAGCTTCTCCTTCTGGAAGTTGCGATAGATGGCCTTCGACTGGCAGCACTGAATACACCAAGTATGTTAAGTACACCGCTCAGTGTCATTGCGGGTCTGGTAATGGGAGAATTTTCGGTGGCTTCCGGCTGGTTCAACAGCGAAGTTATGCTTTATATGGCATTTGTGGCGGTGGCCAATTACACACAGCCGAATTTTGAACTTGGCTATGCATTGAAATTTATGCGTCTGGAGCTTCTGATACTTACGGCACTGTTTGACTGGATTGGATTTGCTGCCGGAAGTATTCTGATCATATGCAGCATTTGTTTTAATAAAACACTGTCTGGCAGAAGTTATCTGAATGTCAAGTTAAATTAGTGCAGAAACTGCAGAAGTTTATATTGCGTTGGACAATATAGGAACAGTGTGCTAAAATACAACGTTGAGAAATAATTTGTAAAAGAGGGATTGTAATATGATGAAAGGAAACAAAGATGAACGGCTTGGGACTGCACCTCTTGGAAAGCTGATGGTTTCCCTTGCAATGCCGGCGGTTGCGGCTCAGCTTATTAATATGCTATATAATATTGTGGACAGGATCTACATTGGACATATTCATGGATACGGGGATGTAGCGCTGACAGGAGTTGGCGTTACATTTCCTATTATTTTGATGATATCAGCATTCAGTGCTTTTGCCGGGATGGGAGGTGCTCCACTTGCTTCTATACAGCTTGGGAAAAAACATCCGGATAAAGCGGAGGAGATTCTGGGAAATTCCGCCGGACTGCTGATATTGTTTTCTATTATTCTGACGATTGGATTTTCTGTTTTTAAAACGCCGATTTTATATGCATTTGGTGCGAGTGATACGACGATTACATATGCAAGGGATTATATCGGAATCTACCTTCTTGGCACGGTTTTTGTACAGTTTGCACTCGGACTGAATTCATTTATCAGCGGGCAGGGAGAGGCGAAGATTGCGATGCTGTCTGTCCTGATCGGCGCTGTGGTGAATATCTGCCTGGATCCGGTGCTGATATTTGTGATGGATATGGGAGTAAAGGGAGCGGCGCTTGCAACGATCATATCACAGGCAGTCAGCGCTG
Source organism: Dorea sp. (assembly GCA_016295505.1). Taxonomy (GTDB): domain Bacteria; phylum Bacillota; class Clostridia; order Lachnospirales; family Lachnospiraceae; genus Dorea_A. Next base: position 6,138 of record JAEDLC010000020.1, on the reverse strand, counting down.
TCTGGGTGGTCCGTTTTCTTGTGTCGGAAAAGAGTGTTATGCGCCTGAAAGTTCAGAATCTTCGATTGCAAAAAGATGTGGTGAAGCTTATTGCCGGACTTGGTATCTCTCCGTTTATTATGCAGAGTACGGAAAGCTTCGTGACAATTACATTGAATTCCGGGCTTCAGCAGTACGGTGGGGATCTCTACGTAGGAACGATGTCGATTATGATGAGTATCATGCAGTTGATCATTATACCGATTCAGGGGATTACACAGGGAGTACAGCCGATCATCAGTTATAATTATGGTGCGGGAAAGAAAGACAGAGTGAAAGGTACCATCTGGCGTCTGATTCTGAGCTGTCTTTTGGGTACGCTGATTCTTGCAGGAATTGCTATTTTGAAGCCACATGTATATGCAATGATATTTACGAATAATAAAAAACTTGTGGAATTGACATGTACTTATATGCCTGTATATTTTCTTGTGATTTCCATTTTTGGAATACAGTCGGCATGTCAGACTGTATTTCTGGCTCTTGGCCAGGCAAAGGTATCTTTATTCATCGCGCTGCTTCGGAAAGTGTTTCTGTTGATACCACTTGCGATCATACTTCCGAAATATATGGGAGTTTTGGGAATCTATATTGCGGAACCGATTGCGGATTTTATATCCGTGACCACGACAGGAATATTGTTCGCAGTTACAATGAAAAAGGTTTTGCGTAATATGTAATGAGATGATAAGATAAGAGGGCACAAGGAGGAAAAGAGAATGAATGATTATGTGATTACGATTAACAGTACGGCTGACCTGCCGATAGATTGGATCCGGGAGAATCACATTCCGGTGATTCCATTGAGTTTTACGATGGAAGGAAAGACATACCGGGACATGTTTGACATGTCTTCCAAAGAATTTTACGGAAGGTTAAGAGCCGGCGAGATGTCAGTTACGTCTCAGGTGAATCCGGAAGCAGCGATGGAGATTCTGGAACCGATTCTGAAGGAAGGAAAGGATGTTCTGCATCTTGCTTTTTCTTCCGGTCTGAGCGGTACATATAACAGCATGCGAATTGCTGCGGAGGAACTTCGGGAAAAGTATCCGGAGAGAAAAATTATGGTAGTTGATACATTATGTGCAAGCCTTGGAGAGGGTATGATCGATTATAAAGCGTTGGAGCTTCAAAAAGAAGGAAAGACCATGGAAGAGGTTGCACAGTGGGTGGAAGATCATAAACTGAAAGTCTGCCATTTCTTTATGGTGGATGATCTGAATCATCTGCAGAAAGGCGGAAGAATCTCAAAGACTTCTGCGGTGCTGGGATCAATGGTAAAGATCAAACCAATCATCTATCTCGATAACGAAGGAAAGCTTGAAGTGATCCGTAAGGAAAGAGGAAGGAAAAAGGCGATCGGCAGGCTTGTAGATATGGCAATGGAAGCCTCAGAAGGTGTTGAGAATGACATTGTAATGATTCCTCATGGAGACTGTCTGGAAGATGCAGAGTATCTTGCAGATCTGGTGAGAGAAAAGATGGGAGTAGAAAAGTTCATCATCAATAATGTCGGAACGGTAATCGGCGGTCACACTGGTCCGGGAATTCTGGCAGTTGTATGTATGGGCAATCACAGATAAAACCATTAAAAGTGTAATGGCAGTATGAAAAAGCATCATTTCACAAATGGATGGAATATGTAAAAGATGACAGTCAGTGTGGGAATCTGATTGTCATCTTTTTTGTGTAATATTGTATTAATCCAGCAGATATTCTCTGGCGTATTTGATAAATATCTTCATGGCCGGAGACATCGTTTTTACAGAAGAAACGGCCATTCCAAGATCCCGGTGACAGGCGGGCGTAAGCGGACGCTTTTCAAAGTTGCCGCTCAGTCCCCGAAGAACAAGAGATGGAAGAATGGTGATTCCAAGGTTATGCTCTACCATGGATATTACGGTGAAATCATTGCTGGTTGTATATTTTATGTCCGGACGTACATCTGCTTCTTTCAGGATCCGGCGTACATCGTTGCCGTATGTGTAGTCGGAGACAACGAAAGGAACATCCTGATACCATTCGATGGGAATGACGTCATATTGGGAAAATGGATGACCTTTTGGAAAAACAGCATACATGGGATCATTGAACACGTGAATGAATTCATAGGTTTTATTCAAGTGGTAGCTGGTAAATCCTATATCTACTTTATGATTCTCCAGCCAGTCAGCCAGCTCGGCTTCTCCTCCTTCCATAATATCAAAGAGAATCTCAGGATATTCTTTCTGGAATTCCTGTATAATCTCAGGGATCCAGTGGATCGAGCAGCTTACGTAAGTGCCGATTTTTAAAGTTCCTTTTTTGGCGCCTTTTAAGAAGGATATCTCCTGATTCAGACACTCATCTGCCGACAGAAGATTACGGATGGCAGGAAGCAGTTCTTCACCTGCAGCAGTGAGAGATACCCCGTGGTGTCCTTTATGGAAGAGAGGAAATCCGACTTCCTGTTCTACGGATTTCATCATCTGTGTGATACCTGACTGGGTATAACCGAGTTCTTCACCCGCTCTTGTAAAATTTCCGTGATCAACAACTGAGAGAAATATTTTCCATTTACGTAAATCCATGATGTAAGCTCCTTTATAAAGCATTTAAAGTAGTTACTTTTATATTACAGTTTCTTTTTTGTAAAAACAAGTTGTGTCTGAAAAAAAGAAACGATATAATGAAGGAAAATTTAAGGGAAGTGATAAATATGGAAAAAAAGCTTGTGATTGACAGGAATATGAAAGAACACTGGCCGGCTGTGCGGGTGGGATGCCTGCAATATAAGGTTACAGTTGAAAAAAAGAATGAAGAGATGTGGAAATATTTGAAGAAAGAGATATATAAAAGGACGAAAGATGCGATCTTTGATTACGGCGTCAATGAGATACCGAACATTAAAGAATCACGGGCAGCATATAAAGCGTTTGGAAAAGATCCAAGCAGATATCGCGTGTCTTCGGAAGCGTTGATCCGCAGGATCGGTCAGGGAAAGGGACTGTATGAGGTGAATACAGTTGTAGATGTGAATAATCTGATCTCTGTTGAATCCGGATTTTCTGTAGGTTCATACGATATCGCGCATATCGGAGATGAGCTGGTATTTCGTATCGGGGAAGAAGGAGAGACATATAAGGGAATCGGAAAAGAAGAAATTAAAATCGATCATCTTCCGGTTCTTGCGGATGAAAAGGGGGCGATCGGCAGCTCTACCAGTGATTCTGAGAGGGCAATGATAACTGAGGATGCAAAAGAGGTGCTTACGCTTATCTATTCTTTTTCGGAGAATCAGGATCTGGAAAAGGCGCTGATATCCGGCAAACAATATCTGGAGAAATACGCACTGGCAAAAGATGTAAAAAGCTGGATCGTAGAATAAAGAAAACAGGAACCGCTGCAAAATATACGTCTGTATTTTGCAGCGGTTCCTGTTTTGGGATAGATGAATTATTGTATTTTTAGATTGTAAATAATCCAAGTGCGCTTGCGATGGAGCTTGCAAGAATCAGTACCAGGAAGATCGGAGCAATCCATTTGATTACAACAGTAAACATCTTTTCTGCTCCGAATTTTGCACCGCCTTCTTTTACTTCGTCTGCAACTGTCTTTGGCTTCAGGATGAATCCAACAAAGATACAGGTGAAGAATGCAACGATCGGCATCAATACACTGTTACTTACAAAGTCCATAATATCCAGAACGGACATACCCATCCAGCTGATGAAACTCAGAGGACCGAATCCGAGGGAAGACGGAATACCCATAATCAATGCAAGAACAAAGACAAAGATACAGGTTCCACGGCGCTGCCAGTGGAGTTTGTCCATAAAGATGGAAACGATGGTCTCCATCAGGGAGATTGCGGATGTAAGTGCGGCAAAAAATACAAGAATGAAGAACAATGTTCCCACGACTCCGCCAAACTTCATGCTGTTAAATACTTTCGGAAGTGTCATAAACATCAGACCGGGACCGGCACTTAACTGACTGCGGTCGCCACCGGAAAAAGCAAATACGGCAGGAATGATCATAAGACCTGCAAGAAATGCAACACCGGTATCAAAGATCTCGATCTGACGGACAGAACTTTCAAGATTATTGTCTTTCTTCATATAAGAACCATATGTAATCATAATACCCATAGCAAGAGACATGGAGTAGAACAGCTGTCCCATAGCAGCAAGGATCGTCTTGGCGGAAACGTCTGCCATATGTGGTTTCAGATAATAAGCAAGTCCATCCATTGCACCATCTATGGTAAGACCATAGACTGCGACAAATAAGGTTAAGACTACCAGGAGCGGCATCAGGATCTTACTTACTTTTTCAATTCCCTTCTCAACACCGAATAATACGATGATGGCTGTGGCTCCAAGGAATAGTGCAAACCATCCAAGCGGTTCAAAGGCACCACTGATGAATGACGGAAAATAGTCATCTGCAGCAGATGTAGTCATGTTGCCGCTGATAAAAACTGCAAAATACTTCAATACCCATCCTCCGATAACAGAATAATATGGGAAGATGATAATTGGGACCGCGGATGCAAGAATTCCCAGAAATCCGAACCGCTTATCCAGTGACTGGAAAGCGCCGATGGCACTGAGTCCTGTTTTGCGTCCGATAGCAATCTCGGCAATCATAAGGCTGAAACCAAATGTGACTGCAAGAATCAGATAAATCAGTAAAAACGTTCCTCCGCCATATTTTGCTGCAAGATATGGAAATCTCCAGATGTTGCCAAGTCCGACAGCGGATCCGGCAGCGGCCAGAACAAATCCGAGCTTGTTGGTAAAATTACTTCTTTCTTGTTGCATGTGAAAAAAACCTCCTCAATTGATAATACGAACATTCCTCAAATAAATTGCTCTATGGAGTTGATTATGCCATGAAACAGAGTTTTTTTCAAGGAAAATTATAGACAACAATGAAACAAAGTAGTAAAATAATATAGTATATATGCATCTGAACAGGAACTGTAAAAGAATAAAAAAACAGATTGACAAACGTATTCAGATGTGTTAAATTAATAGATGCGTAAGGCAAAAAATAAAGTAGAGTATCCACTCTCACCATAGCACAATCGGGTGACTACTGGTTTGATATTGCACATAGAGATCTTTTGCAGGTCGTTTTATGGAAATATGTAAGTGGATAGTCTCAAAACTATTCACTTATTTTTTTATGATGGGGGTGCACAACAATTAGCGAATTAATGATTAACGGGCAGATTAGAGACAAAGAGATAAGAGTGATTGGAGAGAATGGAGATCAGCTGGGAATTATGTCTCCGAAAGAGGCAATGAAGCTTGCTCAGGAAGCAGATCTTGATCTTGTAAAGATAGCTCCGAAGGCTCAGCCGCCTGTCTGCAAGATTATTGACTACGGAAAGTACAGATATGAGCTTGCAAGAAAGGAGAAAGAGGCAAAGAAAAAGCAGAAGACCGTTGAAGTAAAAGAAGTGCGTCTTTCACCCAATATCGAGGCAAATGATCTGAATACGAAAGTGAATAATGCGAAAAAGTTTATTACAAAAGGAAATAAAGTAAAAGTAACTCTGCGTTTCCGCGGACGTGAGATGGCACATATGCAGCAGAGCAAGCATATTCTTGATGATTTCGCAAAGATGCTTGAGGATGTGGCTGTCGTTGAAAAGCCGGCAAAACTGGAAGGCAGAAGTATGAGCATGGTTTTAACTGAAAAACGTTAAAAATATATTACAAATTTAAGGAGGAACTTATCATGCCAAAAATTAAAACAAATAGAGCAGCTGCAAAGCGCTTCAAAAAGACAGGTACAGGAAAATTAAAAAGAAATAAAGCTTATAAGAGCCATATCTTAACTAAGAAATCTACAAAGAGAAAAAGAAATCTTAGAAAATCAACCATCGCTGATGCAACTAATGTAAAGAACATGAAGAAAGTATTACCATATCTCTAAGATAAGGTTCAGTAAATGAAGGAGGATATAAGACATGGCAAGAATTAAAGGCGGTTTAAACGCTAAAAAGAGACATAATAGAACATTAAAGTTAGCAAAGGGATACAGAGGAGCACGTTCTAAACAGTACAGAGTTGCAAAACAGTCTGTTATGAGAGCTCTTACATCTTC
>JAEDLC010000115.1 GCA_016295505.1 Dorea sp. | reverse complement strand
GGGGATCCGCTGGAAATCTTTACAGACCGGGAAGGTGAGATCATCCTGAAAAAATATTCCCCAATCGGAGAATTGTCTGCATTTGCCAGACAATATGCAGAGAGTCTGTCTCAGACGGTTGGCTGTCTGGTATGTGTCTGCGATATGGATCAGATCATTGCAGCCTCCGGAAGTGGAAGGAAAGAACTGCAGGATCAGTATATCAGCAGATCGCTTGAGAAGCTTCTGGAGGAGAGAAAACCGGTGGCAGCGGCATACGGAGAGAAGAAATATGTTCCGCTTACAGATGTGTCAGGGGAAGCGTATGCATATGAGATGATCTGTCCGATCATCTGTGAGGGAGATGTGATCGGAGGTGTAATTCTTCTGTCGAAAGAAGAGAAAAAGAAACTGACCGAGACAGAGCAGAAGATGGCATCCTGTGCCGCTGTTTTTCTGGGAAGGCAGATGGAACAATAGAGGAATAAAATGAAATCTCCCATCATAACCTGTGATAGACAAGGAGGGATGGGATGAATAGAAGAATGCAAAAAGATTCCAAAGTGATGTGGGTGCTCAAGTCGCTTCTGGTTGCCTATGTGATTACAGGAATACTGCTGCTCGTGCTTGCAATGGCTTTGTATAAACTGGAATTAAATGAGGGGATCGTTCGGGCGGCCATTACTGCTATCTATGTGGTATCGACACTGATTGGCGGAATCGTGATCGGCAAGCTTGCCGGAACCAGGAGATTCATCTGGGGACTGGGGATAGGGATCGGTTATTTTGCCCTGCTGCTTCTGATTACGCTCGGGGTATATCATACACTGAAAGGAAACGGAACCGGCATGGTGACGACTCTGATCCTCTGTGCAGGAGGCGGTATGATCGGAGGAATGATATCCTGAAACAGAGGGAGGTTTTACAAAACATAAATATTTCACAGGCAATATAAAAGGATTGCGAAAATATTACCAAGATGTTATAATAGCATAAGTTAAGCAAAGGTAAGGAGGGATACGGTCATGAAACATGTGAAATCATTGAACAAACCCATGAACAGCAATCTGAAAAAGAGCGGATGCGGCGAATGTCAGACATCCTGCCAGTCAGCATGTAAGACTTCCTGTACAGTAGGAAACCAGACTTGCGAACACAACAAATAATTTAAAACCATATGGAATACTCGGGACAGCGGTCTTATGGGGGTCGCTGTTTCTTGTTGTCCATGGATCTATAGAAGGGAGAACAACAGCCTTGATACACCAGTATCGTAATAATGGATATAATATTGTCATGGATGTCTACAGTGGATCTGTCCATGTAGTAGATGATGTATGCTATGACGTGATAGAGAAGTTATACACGCCGGAGGAGGAACCGACGGCAGAATCTTTGAAGCAGCCGGAAGTACTGAAAAAGCTGAATGCAGAACTGGGACAGACCTATGAAGCGGATGAGATCCGGGATGCACTGGCAGATGTGATCGAACTGACAGAAGGCGGACAGCTGTTTGTAAAAGATACATATGAATGTATGGTTGATATTGTGAAACAGAGGAAAACGGTTGTAAAAGCACTCTGTCTCCATATTGCCCATGACTGTAATCTTGCATGTAAGTACTGTTTTGCGGAGGAAGGCGAGTACCATGGAAGACGTGCGCTGATGAGCTACGAAGTCGGAAAGAAAGCGCTGGACTTTCTGATCGCGAATTCCGGTAACCGGCATAATCTGGAAGTGGATTTCTTTGGAGGAGAGCCTCTGATGAACTGGCAGGTGGTCAAAGACCTGGTGGCATACGGAAGAGAGCAGGAAAAGATTCATGATAAGCACTTCCGTTTCACGGTTACGACGAACGGCGTACTTCTGAATGATGAGATTCAGGAATTTATCAATAAAGAGATGGATAATGTTGTCTTAAGTCTTGACGGAAGAAAAGAAATCAATGATCAGATGCGTCCGTTCCGAAATGGAAAAGGAAGCTATGACCTGATCGTTCCGAAGTTTCAGAAACTGGCGGACAGCCGCAATCAGGAGAAGTATTACATCCGCGGAACATTTACCAGAAATAACCTGGATTTTTCCAATGACATCCTGCATTTTGCAGATCTTGGATTCAAACAGATGTCCATCGAACCGGTAGTCGGAGAAGAAAGTGATCCGTATGCAATTCGAAAGGAAGATCTGCCGCAGATCATGGAAGAGTATGACAAGCTTGCAAAGATCATGATTGAGCGTGAAAAAGAAGGAAAAGGTTTTAATTTCTTTCATTTTATGATAGACTTAAACGGTGGGCCTTGTGTTGCCAAGAGACTGTCCGGTTGTGGTTCCGGAACAGAGTATCTGGCAGTGACCCCATGGGGAGATCTGTATCCGTGCCATCAGTTTGTTGGGCAGGAGGATTTCCTGATGGGAAATGTAGATGACGGGATTGTAAGACCTGAGATCGCGGACGATTTCAGAAGCTGTAACGTATACTCCAAAGAGAACTGTAAGAACTGTTTTGCCAAGTTCTATTGCAGTGGAGGATGTATGGCCAATTCCTATAATTTCCATGGAACGATCCACGATACATATGAGATCGGCTGTGAAATGCAGCGGAAGCGTGTGGAATGTGCGATTATGATAAAGGCTGCGCTTGCAGAGTAATAATACCAATCATAAAGGCAGAAAGGAAGTAAAAGATGAAAAAAGGAAAGAGCATACTGAGTCTTGTCCTGGCTGGAATCCTGATTGCGCTCATGGGATTTGCAGTTCTGGTGGGATTCGGTAAAACAGGAACCGGTGCGATGAAAAATATCAAACTGGGACTGGATCTGGCAGGTGGTGTCAGCATCACTTACCAGGTAAAGGATGACAATCCGACGGATGAAGAGATGAGTGATACGATCTACAAGCTCCAGAAGCGTGTGGAACAGTACAGCAATGAGTCCAGCGTGTATCAGGAAGGAAAAGACCGTATCAATATTGAGATACCGGGTGTAACAGATGCCAATGCGATTCTGGATGAACTTGGAAAACCGGGATCTCTGGAATTCCAGACACAGGACGGAGAGACGGTGCTTACCGGTTCTGACGTAAAGAGTGCGTCAGCAAAAGCCGGTGAGGACGATATGGGAAATAAGGAATATTCTGTAGAACTGAATCTGAATGAAGAGGGAACAGAAAAGTTTGCAGAGGCGACAGAAGCGAATGTCGGAAATCAGATTTCCATTATCTATGACGGCGAAGTCATCAGCAGTCCGGTCGTACAGCAGGCGATTACCGGCGGACAGGCTTATATTACCGGAGATTTTACTTATGAAGAGGCGGATAATCTGGCTTCTACGATCCGTATCGGTGGTCTGAAGCTGGAACTGGAAGAGCTTCGTTCCAACGTAGTCGGAGCACAGCTTGGCGAACAGGCAGTCAGCACCAGCTTGAAAGCAGGTGTGATCGGTCTGATCATCATATTCCTGTTTATGATCTGGGTATATTACCTTCCGGGTCTGGCATCCAGCCTTGCCCTGATTATTTATACAGAGATTGTGTTACTAATATTGAATGCATTTAATATCACGCTGACACTTCCGGGTATTGCAGGTATCATCCTGAGTATCGGTATGGCGGTTGATGCGAACGTTATCATCTTTGCGCGTGTACGTGAAGAGATGACAAAAGGAAAGAGTGTCAAGAATTCTCTGAAGACAGGTTTCCAGAAAGCAATGTCTGCGATCGTTGACGGTAATGTTACGACCCTGATCGCGGCAGCAGTGCTCTGGTTCAAGGGTTCAGGTACGGTAAAAGGATTTGCACAGACACTGGCAATCGGTATTATCGTATCCATGTTCACTGCACTGGTGATCACACGTCTGATCGTATTTGCGTTCTATGGAATCGGCTTTAAGAGTGAAAAACTGTATTATCGTCCGAAAAAAGAAAGAACACCGATCAATTTCCTTGGAAAGAAACATGTATTTTTTGCAGTATCACTGGCGGTCATTCTGATCGGATTTGCAGTGATGGGTGTGAATTCCTCCAAAGGAAACGGAGCACTTGCTTATGGTCTGGACTTCAAGGGCGGTACCTCTACAACGGTAGAATTTGATAAAGATTATACAATTGATGAGATCGATCAGGAGATCGTTCCTGTGGTAGAAGAAGTAACAGGAGATCATAATGTACAGACACAGAAGGTGGCCGGTTCCAACCAGGTGATCATCAAAACAGTGACACTGGAGCTGGATCAGCGTGAAGCACTGAATCAGGCACTGGCAGAGAACTTTGGGGTAGATGAATCTACGATAACAGCAGAGAATATCAGTTCTACGATCAGCAATGAGATGCGTCAGGACGCAGTTGTTGCAGTGATCATAGCAACGATCTGCATGCTTCTGTATATCTGGTTCCGTTTCAAAGATGTGCGCTTTGCAACGAGTGCAGTAACAGCATTGCTGCATGATGTACTGGTGGTACTGGCATTCTATGCAGTGACGAGAATCTCAGTTGGTAATACATTTATTGCTTGTATGCTGACGATCGTTGGTTACTCTATCAATGCAACCATCGTTATCTTTGACCGTATCCGTGAGGAACTTCATTACCAGACGAAGACAACAGATCTTGCAGATGTGGTGAATAAGAGTATTACTCAGACCCTTACAAGAAGTATCTATACTTCACTGACAACATTTGTCATGGTAGCGGTACTGTTCATCATGGGAGTAAGCTCTATCCGTGAATTTGCAGCTCCTCTGATGGCAGGTATCATCTGCGGCGGATATTCTTCTGTATGTATTACAGGTGCGCTGTGGTATGTAATGAAGGTAAAGATCGGTAAGAAGCCGGCTGCAAAAGGAAATAATAAAAAGTAAGAATAAAAAATAAAAGGAAAGAAAGCGGCTGTGACTACTTATGAGGCACGGCTGCTTTTTCGATACAGGGAGAGAAAAGAATGGAACGTTGGACACTTCTGAGGAAAGGTGCGGATTTTGCAGGAATCGGGAAAAAATACGGAATCAGTCCAAGACTCGCATGCCTGATCCGTAACAGAGATGTCATTGGAGATGCATCCATTGAACGATATCTGAACGGTACGATCGTGGATCTGTACGACGGTATGCTGATGAAAGATATGGGAAAAGCGATTGATATTCTGCGGGAAAAAATTGCAGATGGAAAACGGATCCGCATTATTGGCGATTATGATATCGATGGGGTAAATGCAACGTATATTCTCCTCGAAGGACTGGAAAAAGCAGGCGCTGTTGCAGACAGCGATATTCCGGACCGCATCACAGATGGATATGGACTGAATGTGGATCTGATCGAGCGGGCATATCGGGATGGAATTGATACACTGGTTACCTGTGACAATGGAATTGCGGCGGCAGAAGAGATTGCTTATGGAAAACATCTCGGGATGACGATTATCGTGACGGATCATCACGAGGTTCCGTATACGGAAGAAGATGGACAAAAGAC
>JAEDLC010000019.1 GCA_016295505.1 Dorea sp. | reverse complement strand
GCGTATGTAATATAGTTTTTCATTGAAAAATGCCTCCTTACCATAAGTCGTAATATATGATAATTACAGTATACAGGAAGTGAAGGAAGAAAGAGAAGAAAAATATGATGCTTATGGGAAAATATGTTAATGTTAGAATAAAGAAATCAAAGACGAAAGTGGAAGAATGACAGGGAGGAACCAGATAAATGAAAAAATATACCGAAGAACTGCTTCAGAAGTTAAAAGAGCGCCAGAGCACACAGGATTATTATGGAATAGAAGTGATAGTAAAAAATCTGCCGGACTGCGATGAAAGGGGAGCGATGGATCCGAGACTATACAGAGATATGAAGGGCGGACTTCGCATGATGGCTCTGATGCCGAAGCGGTTTCTGAAGATGGATACCAGTGAAAAAGGACTTGCCGGACTCAGGAAAAGCTTCAACGGAATCAAGAGTGTGCCATGCGTGGAGAGAAAGATTGAGATTACGCAGGAACAGGTGACTGCAGATGACGGATATGAGATCCCGATCCGTATCTATCACAGTGATACCCCGAAGACAGACGGACCGATCCTCTATTATATTCACGGAGGAGGATTCTTTGGCGGACATCCGGGAGTGGTAGAGGAATCCGTAAAGATGTTTGTTGCAAAGACGGATTACCCGGCTGTTTCTGTGGATTACCGGTTGGCACCGGAGAATCCGTATCCGCGTGGACACGAGGATTGTTACCAGGTGTTGCAGTGGATCTATGAACATGCAGAGAAAATAAGCGAGGATAAAAATCGAATCTTTGTAGTGGGAGACAGTGCCGGCGGAAACCTGACCCAGTACTGTACCACAAGAGACTGGGAGGATGGTGCACATATGGTAAGAGGCCAGATGCTGCTCTATCCAACACTGAATATGGCAGGTGTAAAGGACGAATATTTCCATCCGTCTATGGATCAGTTTGAGATGGCTCCGAAGCAGAAAAAGGGACTTACGAAGATGATCGGCATGTTTGGCGAGATGACGGGCGGGATGGAAGCAATTCTCGGAACTTCAGAGGTACATAATGATTATCTGAATCCATATACCAGAGATCCGAAGAAAAATCCTCCGACATTTGTCACCGTCGGAGAGCATGATTATCTGAAGCTTGAGACATTGGGATATGCAGTGAAGCTTCACAATGCGGGAGTTGATACCACTGCTGTATTATACAAAGGATTTGGCCACGCCTACTTTGACAATGCGGGAGTATATCCGCAGTGTGAAGACTGCATTGATGAGATGGCAAGATTTGTAGCAGAGCATTGATACAGCAGGTGAAACTCTGAAAAAACAGGAGTAGCAATCTTGAAGAATGAAGAAAAAACAGATATGATAGAAGAAAAAAAGAGGGGGATCTTATGTCAAAAAGTTTACGCAATCTGATTGCTTTCATCATGCTCCTGTTTTTGTTCATGACGGTCTTTTCGGTGCTCATATCACAATGGGCAGATTCCGGACTGCTTTTTAGTGCATGGATGGAGATGCTGGAAGTGATTCCATTTGGAAAGCCGGTGGCACAGCTGGCTTTGAAGTTTTATTCTTCTGTTGTATCGGCTTCTGTGGATGAAGCTTATTATCTTGCAGGATTAAAGACATTAACAGTACTGGACTTCCTGGAGGATTTCTGCAAAATGTGTCTGACGGCAGTCGTGTATGAGGCGTTATCAAAGGCGGGAATTGCCTGGATGGAGATCAGTCAGGAAAAGAATGTCTGGGTCGTTATTCAGAAAATTCTCTGGGAAATTGCCTGTGCTTTTATATCAGCTGTAACGGCGGGGCTGTTACTTAAGTTTTTATTTGAACAGATGAAACAGCTTTCAGGAACGATGACGGCTCTGATCTCATCCATTGTGACGGTGATCATTATCGCAGGAGGTGTCTGGATATTCCATCTTCTGCTTGAGATTGGCTTTGGACTCGCAATCGGATATGTGCTTGTGAAGATGATTCTTATGAACTGCTGCAAATTACTGGTTACATATATGCTGACTGCTTTTGTGCTGATCTGTCTGTCAGAGGGCACCTATGGCATGCTGTTAGGAGGAATCGGGTCCTGGGCCTTCGTAATCATCATCATCATCGGGATTGACCTGGTTCTGGACAGTGTGTTCCAGTAATTGGTGTTTTCCATGAATATGAGCGGAATTTGACGTCAAAGGAGAAGTTATGGAAGAGCATCGTATCCGGATCCGCGATATCGCGGATGAATTGGGGCTAAGTACAGCAACGGTATCGAATGTGTTGCATGGAAAGACGAAAAAGGTCTCCGATGAGACGGTGAAGAGAGTTCAGGCGCTTCTGGAGGAGCGCCAGTACATTCCCAGTATGGCCGGAATTCTGCTTGCACAGAATTCTTCAAAGATTATAGGTGTTGTTGTCAATGATCATGAAAAATATGAAGGTCATACGCTGGAGGACGTTTTTATCGCTTCTTCACTGAATAGCCTGTCCACAGAGATTGAAAAAGACGGACAGTTTATGATGGTCAAAAAGACCAGAGATCCGGAGGAGATCATCCGCTTCGCTTCCATGTGGAATATGGACGGCCTGGTTCTGATCGGATTCTGTGAACAGGATTATATGCATCTGAGAAATCATATGCGGATACCATTTGTCGTCTATGACGGATACTGTGATCATACGGAACGTATCTGCAATATTACGATTGACAATTACGACGGAGGATTTCAGGCAGGTCTCTGTCTGAAGGAAAAAGGATGCCGGAGAGCGCTCTGTGTATCGGACAATGACATCTGTGTCGATAAAGAACGCTATGAAGGATTCTGCGATGGACTGGGAAAAGACAGGGTGGATTTCCTGATGGTTCCCATGCAAAAGGAGAAACGTCTTGCTTATTATCAGGAACATCTGAAGCAGATACAGGAGTATGAGGCGATTTTTGCAGTTTCTGACTCTTATGCCATCGAGCTGATGCATTTTCTTGCGGTACAGGGAATCCGGGTTCCGGAGGATATGATGGTGATTGGTTTTGATGATATGCCTATCTGCAGAACCAATACTCCCACTTTGACCTCCGTGCGTCAGGATGTGAAAAGGCGTGCACAGATTGCCATACAGAAGCTGAAAGAATTGAAAGAAAAAAGGGAATCAGAGACAGAGATGGTAATTCCGGTACAATTGATAGAACGAGAAAGTACCAGAGGATACATAGACCGTAGATATAATTAAAATGAAAAAGCGTGATGTTTGTAAAAAATATACAAATATCACGCTTCTTTTTTGTTGTGGGTTACGCGTTTAACCTTTGAACCTGTATTGGGAGAACGATAGAATGTAGACAGGAAGGAAAAAGAAAGGAAATGAATACTCATGAAACAGAATCAGACATTTTTTCGTATGGTATGTAATCTTGCGATTCCGGTGGCATTACAGTCCATGCTTCAGTCTTCGTTTAGCATGGTTGATCAGCTGATGATCGGGCAGCTTGGCAGCGTCAGCGTTGCAGGTGTCGGACTGGCAGCAAAATTCTCCTCTGTATTTTCGGTGATACTTTCGGCAGTCGGAGCGGTTGCAGGAATTATGATTTCACAGTATCTGGGACAGAAGAATCACACAGAAGTCAGCAGAAGTTTTTTCGTGAATCTGAGTGTGTCGGCAGGAATTGCATGTGTGTTCACAGGAGCTGCCATATTGTTTCCAGAGGAGATCTTAAGACTTTATACTTCGGATCAGGCCGTGGTTCAATCGGGTGCTTCTTATCTGGCATATGTTGGGGGAAGTTTTCTCCCGATGACGGGAGCCTCTATGATGGCTGTAATGCTTCGCTGTATGGAGAGGGCGATACTTCCGCTGTATGCAGGTATCGCAGCGGCAGTGCTGAATACGGGATTGAACTATATATTGATCTTTGGAAAGCTTGGAATGCCTGCCATGGGAGCGAATGGGGCGGCTGTTGCGACTGTCATTTCGCAGATTGTTTATCTTGTTATCATCTGTATTATGATGTTTAGATACCAGGAAGTATTTTACGAAAGAGAACCGGGAGAGAGAAAAGCTTCATTCGAGTGGAGACAGTATCTGTTATTGATTGTTCCCGTCTTTGTCTGTGAATTGATGTGGAGTCTTGGGGAAAATGTATATGCGGGTATCTATGGACATCTTGGAACCGATGCTGCAGCGGCCGTAACACTGACCAATCCGATCCAGGGGCTGATGATCGGGGCGTTGTGTGGACTCGCTCAGGCAGCAGGAGTGATCATCGGAAAGAAACTTGGTCGTGAAGAATATGAGGAAGCATATCAGGCTGCAAAGAAACTGATGCTGTATGGTCTGGCGGGGGCGCTGGTTTTATCCGGAATCATAGCAGCTTTCAGTCGATTTTATGTCGAAATCTATCAGGTTGAAAGTGAGGTGAAGCAGCTCACGGTAAATGTTCTGACGGCGTATGCAGTGATTGCACCGGTAAAAGTGGAAAATATGATACTGGGGAGCGGGATTCTCCGAAGTGGAGGAAAGACACAGTATGTGATGATAATTGATCTGATCGGAACCTGGATGTTCGGAGTTCCGCTTGGAATCGTGGCGGCATTTGTGCTGGATCTTCCGGTGTACCAGGTATATTTTATACTTTCATTAGAGGAATGTATCCGGTTTGCGTTGTCAATTGCAGTGTTCCGGAGAAAAAAATGGATGCAGATGCTGGGAAAACAGTAGAAGGATGTAAATGAATACCTCTTTTGCTTGTGACAATAATAACGTTCGTTGACGCATATTCATGGATAAGTTATAATGGAATAACCAACAGCAGACGGAGAGAAGATTTCTATCCGAATGTGTGAAAGAAGAAAGATACAGACTCTGACGGCGAGGAAGATCCGAGCGGGAATAGTTATTGTATGAAAGAAAGCATGCTTTGAAGCTCTTGGTATGGAGAAAGAGCTTCTGAAAGGATGTCTGAGTATGATAGCTCTTTTGCCGCAGTGGCAGAAGGGCTTTTTGATTTGTAAGATGTAAGATATGGAGGGTTATTATGTTAAAGGTTGCAATCTATGGGAAAGGTGGGATCGGCAAGTCTACGGTCACATCAAATCTGGCAGCAGCATTTGCCATGCTGGGTAAAAAAGTGATCCAGATCGGCTGTGATCCAAAGGCAGACTCAACGATTAATCTGTTAGGAGGCGAGCCATTAAGACCGGTCATGAATTATATGAGAGAAGAGGATGAAGATCCAGAAAGGCTGGAAGATATCTCAAAAGAAGGATTTGGAGGGGTACTCTGTATTGAGACAGGGGGACCGACACCGGGACTGGGGTGTGCCGGAAGAGGAATCATTGCAACTTTTCAGCTTCTGGAAGATATGAGATTATTTGAGAATTATCAGCCGGATGTGGTGCTGTACGATGTACTCGGAGATGTGGTATGCGGTGGATTTGCCGCCCCGATCCGGGAAGGTTATGCAGAAAAAGTTCTGATCGTGACTTCAGGAGAAAAGATGGCGCTCTACGCAGCGAATAACATATCAAAGGCCGTACGTAATTTTGAGGATCGGAGCTATGCAAAGGTGTTTGGCATCGTGCTGAATCACAGAAATGTGGAAAATGAAAAAGAAAAGGTTCAGGCATTTGCACAGGAAAGTAACATTCCGATCGTCGGAGAGATTCCGAGAAGCGATGAGATTATTCGTTATGAAGATCAGGGAAAAACGGTGATCGAAGGAGATCCGGAATCTCCGATCAGCCGTCGGTTTTTTGATCTGGCAGAATTGTTATTGAAAGATGAGGAGGAAGTATGATTCAGGAAGCATATTATTGTACGGCAAAAGAGCTGGCAGAGCGTGGCAGGGATGGGATCCCGCCGCAGTTCATATCAAATACGCATCTGATCTACAGTTCACCGGCAACTCTTGCATTTAACTCTCCGGGAGCAGAAGGGTTTGGAGTAAAGAGGGCAGGACTTGCAGTGCCTGGCTCCATCATGCTGATTGTGGCACCGGGGTGCTGCGGGCGTAATACATCTCTGATCAGCTCCATGAGAGAATATGACAACCGGTTTTTCTACCTGCTGATGGATGAGACAGATATTGTGACGGGCCGGCATCTGAAGAAGATCCCGAAGGCAGTGAAGGAGATCTGTGAAGAACTGGATGAGAAACCTTCGGTTGTGATGATCTGTATTACCTGTGTGGATGCGCTCCTTGGAACCGATATGGAACGAATCTGCAGAAAGGCGACGGAAGAAGCAGGTCTTCCGGTACGTCCGTGTTATATGTATGCACTGACAAGAGAGGGACGTAAGCCACCGATGGTACATGTCAGACAGTCGTTATATTCCCTTCTGGAACCACGAAAGAAAAAGGGAAATGTTGTGAATCTTCTGGGTTTTTTCTCACCGCTTGTGGATGACTGCGAGCTGTATGATCTGTTAAAGCAGGCAGGGGTCAGGACGATCCATGAGATCTCACGCTGTAAAGATTACGAAGAATATCTGACGATGTCGGAAGCGAATTTTAATCTGGTACTGCATCCGGAGGCAAGATATGCAGCGGAAGATTTTCACGACAGGCTGAAGATTCCGTTTATTGAGCTTACCAGACTGTATCAGATCGATAAGATCGCCAGTCAGTACCGGGCTTTTGGTGCGGCTCTTGGCGTAACATTTGCAGATGAAGACAGGAAGCAGGAGGCCGAGAAAGCAGTAAAGACCTTCCGGGAAGCCTGTCCGGGAGCAGCTTTTGCCGTGGGAGAATGTATGAACGGAGATGCGTTTGAACTCTCGCTGGCACTGGTTCGATATGGATTTGCGGTAAAAGAGATCTATGGCACGATTACAGCAGAGAATTTTATCTATCTGAAACAGCTGGCGGCAATCAGTCCGGATACAAGAGTTTATTCAAATCTGGAACCGACCATGTTGTATTATGATCCGGACGAATCCGGTGTGAATCTGACGATCGGAAAAGATGCCGGTTATTATCATCAGACCTGCCCGAATGTCGTATGGAATCAGGATCGTCAGCCTTATGGATATGCAGGAGTGCGAAGATTATTTGAGGCGCTGACAGAAGCTGTGGCAGAACAGGAGGATTAGGATGAAGGGACTTAGAAAATATCTGACACCATTTGCGCCGGATCAGTCCGGAGCAGTATCTGTACTCTATGAGCTTGGCGGAATTCTGGTCATCTGCGATGCGGGTGGATGTACCGGTAATATCTGTGGATTTGACGAACCGCGCTGGTTTACACATAAAAGTGCGGTGTTCAGTGCCGGACTTCGTGATATGGATGCAATCCTTGGACGGGATGACCGACTGGTGGCAAAGCTTGCAGACGCGGCAGAAAAGCTGGAAGCATCCTTTGCTGCAATCATCGGAACTCCGGTTCCGGCAGTCATTGGAACAGACTATCGTGCATTGGAGCGTATGAGTGAAAAAAAGATGGATCTTACGGTTCTGACAGTCGATACAGATGGAATGGAATTATATGATGCAGGAGAGGAAAAGGCGTATCTGGCGCTGTTTCAGACATTTGCAAAAGAAAAACTGCCGGTTGTGAAAGGACGGGTCGGTGTAATCGGAGCGACGCCGCAGGATCTGAGTGATCTTAAGGAAGCTGACCGGATACGGGACAGACTTCAGGGAAAATGCGGGTATCAGGCAGTCTGCTATGGAATGGGTGCAGGGCTTGCGGAAGTGAAAAAGGCGTCCTCTGCTGAAAAAAATCTGGTGGTATCCCCGGCTGCACTTGCTGCGGCGAAATATCTGGAATCCACATATGGAACACCATATGAGATTGGCTATCCGACGGCAGAAGATCAGGTGGCAAAGTTGGATCATTCCGGGAAACGGATCCTGATCGTACACCAGCAGGTACTGGCCAATGCAATCAGGAATGAGATACAGGCGCAGTGGGATCATGCAGAGATTACGGTAGCAAGCTGGTTTGCGCTTAAGAAGGAGCTGAAACAGGGGCAGGACGTTGCATTAAAAGAGGAAGAAGATTATATAGAACTGGTAAGAGGCGGAGCATGGGATGTAATATATGCAGATGCATGTATGCAGAAAATGGTTCCGGAATATTCCGGAACGTTTATAGACGTCCCGCATTTTGCTGTTTCAGGCAGAATGAGATAAGGTGGAATGACGGATGGAAGAGAAAATAACCAGAAGGATACGCGTATATGGGATTGTGCAGGGAGTTGGATTTCGTCCTACGGTGAGCCGGCACGCTGCAAAGAATGGAATCCGGGGCAGTGTGTGCAATAAAGGACCGTATGTAGAGATCTATGCACAGGGGACCAGAGCCCAGGTAGATGGATTTCTGGAGGATCTCAGAGAGTGCCCGCCAAAACGTGCGGCGATTCTGAAGATGAATGTGGAAACACAGGAGAATCCGGAAACGTATGCGGAATTTGAGATTATAGAGAGTGAAAAAACAAAGGGAGAGATATTCGTTTCTCCGGATATTGCTATCTGTGATGAATGTAAAGAGGAGATGTATGATCCGGATAATCGGCGGTATCTGCATCCATTTATTAACTGTACCTGCTGTGGTCCAAGGCTAACCATTCTGGATTCGCTTCCTTATGATCGCGAGCGTACCAGCATGAAGGAGTTTCCGATGTGCCCGGAGTGCGCAGAAGAATATTACGACCCACAGACCAGACGCTATGATGCACAGCCGGTCTGCTGCAATACGTGTGGGCCGGAAGTTTATCTGATTGGAAGAAAAGAACGGGGAAGAGATGCAATCACATATACCAGGCAGGTGATACGTGCAGGAGGAATTGTTGCGATCAAAGGAATCGGCGGATTTCATCTGTGCTGTGATGCGACCAATGAAGAGGCGGTTGCAAAGCTGCGTAAGAGAAAGCGGCGTCCGGAAAAACCCTTTGCAGTTATGGCAAGGAATATGGATGCAGTAAGAAGAGCATGTGAAGTGACGGAAGTTCAGGAGAAGGTGCTGACGGGACATCAGAAACCAATCCTGCTGCTGGGAAGAACTACGGATTCATGTGTCGCGCCTTCTGTGGCGCCGGGAAATCCCAAGATCGGTATGATGCTTCCCTACGCACCGGTACAGCTGCTTTTGTTTCAATATGATGATGGTATAGAGATGCCGGATTATCTGGTAATGACAAGTGGTAATACTTCCGGCGCCCCAATCTGCAGAGATGACGAAGAGGCGACGGAGGAGCTGGCATATCTGTGCGACTGTATACTGTCGCACGACCGGAAGATCCGGATACGGGCGGACGATTCGGTTATGGATTATTATAAAGGAGAGCCATATATGATCAGGCGTTCCAGAGGATATG
The DNA here is from genome assembly GCA_016295505.1 of Dorea sp. Classification (GTDB taxonomy): domain Bacteria; phylum Bacillota; class Clostridia; order Lachnospirales; family Lachnospiraceae; genus Dorea_A. The sequence goes on along the minus strand of JAEDLC010000019.1, from coordinate 15,266 downwards.
CACCGCTTCCGTTCATGGTTTCCGAACCATGGAAGGGACAGGTGATAGCCGTTGGAGGAGAATTGAAAAACACCTTCTGTATCGGGGTGGACGGACGATTTTATCCGTCTCCGTACGTGGGAGATCTGGAAGACATCCGTACAGTGCGGGCCCTGAAGGAGACCATTACACGCCTGGAAACGCTTCTGGAAGCAGAACCGCAGGCAGCAGTCTGTGACCTGCATCCCAGATATAATTCAACGATGATTGCAGAAGAACTGGGACTTCCACTGATGAAAGTCCAGCATCATTATGCACATGTTCTGTCGTGTATGGCAGAAAATGACTGTTCGGATCCTGTGATTGGAATCTCGTTTGACGGAACAGGTTACGGAACGGATGGAACCGTATGGGGAGGAGAAATCCTTGCTGCGGATTATGAAGGATTTACACGGATTGGAAGTATAGAACCGTTTCTGCAGATCGGCGGTGATGTATCTGCAAAAGAAGGATGGCGGATCGCGGTCTCTCTCATCTATGGATATACAAAGAACCGGGAAGAAACCGCACAGATGGTTCGACAGCTTGATTTGTGCAGTGACGCAGAGTGCAGGGTACAGTTGACCATGGCAGAAAGACAGCTGAATGCGATCGTATCCACCAGCGCAGGCCGGCTTTTTGATGGTGTGAGTGCGATTCTGGGGATTCGAAGAGCATCGACTTTTGAGGGAGAAGCGTCTACTGCACTGGAATATGCGGCAGAAGAATATGAGAAAAAACGGAAAATAGAAGGAACGGTTCCGGGATACCGGGAGCCGGAGAAGCGATGGAAATGGTCGCTTCTTTCTGAAGATCAGGATGGAAGAATGATCCTGAATACAGGAGAACTTGTGAGACGGATTGCAGAGGCAAAGCTTCAGGGAGAAGATGTACAGAAGCTTGCGTATCAATTTCATGAAGCACTCGCATCTATGATCAGAGCAGCATGTATCAGAGTACGTCGGGAGACGGGCAGGAATCTTGTTGCGCTGAGCGGAGGAGTATTTCAGAATCAGCTGCTTCTTGGGCTTACGGATGAGCTTTTAACCCGGGAAGGATTTCGGGTGCTGCGTCACCGCATGATTCCGCCGAATGACGGAGGAATTGCCCTGGGACAGGCAGCGTATGCAATGTATCAGATCAATCGTAATATGGAATTATCAGGAGGAAAATCGATATGTGTGTCGGATTATCAGCAAAAGTAGTAAAGATCGGTGAAGGCGTGGCAATTGTGGATGCAGACGGAGCTAAGAGAGAAGTCTCTTCACAGCTGATAGAGGATCTGGAGCCGGGTGATTATGTTATGGTTCATGCAGGGGTTGCAATTGCCAGAATCACAGATGAAGATGAAAATGAGACGGATCAGCTTTTGGAGGAATTGTTGTAATGGGAGAAGAAAAGAAAAAAACGGCAAAGGAAATCATAGAGACGTATGATGGACCTCCGGTCCGGATCATGGAAGTATGTGGGACACATACACATGAGAACTTCCGGTTGGGGATCCGCAAGATTCTTCCGCCCCAGGTGGAACTGATCTCCGGACCCGGATGTCCGGTCTGTGTTACTCCGGTAGGGTTTATCGATGAGGCAGTATATCTTGCTCTTGAACGTGGTGTTACCATCTGTACGTTTGGAGATCTTGTCCGGGTGCCGGGAACAAAGATGAGCCTTGCGGGTGCAAGAGCCGAAGGAGCAAAGGTACATATTGTGTATTCTCCTGCGGATGCAGAAAAATATGCAGTGAGTCATCCGGAAGAAGAAGTAGTGTTCCTTTCCGTTGGATTTGAGACGACAACGCCGGCCGGATGTCTGTCAGTAAAAAAGGCAAAAGAGGACGGAATTGAGAATTATTCTCTTCTGGTTGCCAATAAGACGATGCCGGGAGCGTATGCGGCATTAAAAGGAAGCGCGGATGTATTCCTGTACCCGGGACATGTCAACGCAATAACCGGAACTACGCTATGTGAGTCTCTCGTTCAGGAGGGTGTCAGCGGAGTTGTGGCAGGATTTACGGCAAAGGAACTGCTGACTGCACTTGCAGTTGCGTTGGTCAGATATCAGGAAGGAAAACCATTTTTTGTAAACTGCTACCCGAGAGTGGTGACACGGGAGGGAAGTGTTGAAGCACAGAAATTAGCAGATGATTTGATGGAGTCCTGTGATTCGGAATGGAGAGGCCTGGGAGTTATTCCGGGATCCGGGTTAAAGCTCAGGAAAGAATGGCAGGCATACGATGCAAGAATCAAGTATCAGATACCAAAGATAGAAGGAAAACCGAATCCGGCATGCCGGTGCGGGGATGTGCTTCAGGGCAAATGCAAACCGTCAGACTGTAAAGTGTTTGGTAAAGGTTGTACACCACAGCATCCGATCGGAGCCTGTATGGTCTCCAATGAAGGAGCCTGTTCGGCATATTTTAGTTATGGAGGAGAATAGTCATGGAGAGTTCAATAAAAAATCAGACAGTAACAATGGCACATGGGGCAGGTGGAAAACAGACATCGGAATTGATCGATCAGGTATTCAAGGCACATTTTGCCAATCCGGATCTGACTGCTGATGATGCGGCGGTACTGACCCCGCCGGCAGGAAAGATGGCGGTCTCAACAGATGGATTCATCGTGTCACCGGCGTTCTTTCCGGGAGGAAATATCGGCAAACTGTCCATCTGCGGTACGGTCAATGATCTTGCATGTATGGGAGCAAAACCACTGTATCTGACCTGTGCATTTGTCATAGAAGAAGGATTTCCGATGGAGAAGCTCGAAGAGATCGCAGCGGCAATGGAAAAGACAGCAAAAGAAGCAGGTGTGCGTATTGTATCCGGAGATACAAAAGTAGCCGGAAAAGGGCAGGTAGATGGAATATTCATCACAACGACAGGAGTAGGAGAGATTGAAGAAGGGGTAAGCACTTCCGGAGATTATGCAAAACCCGGAGATGCCATCATTGTAACCGGAGATATCGGAAGACATGGCTGTACAATCCTGCTTGCAAGAGAAGATTTTGGAATCGAAGCAGACGTTACGAGTGACTGCGCGCCGCTTTGGGGCAGTGTGCAGGCAGTCATGAATGCAACACATGATATTCACGTAATCCGGGATGCAACACGCGGCGGTGTCGGAACCGTATTATATGAGATTGCAGGCCAGAGTAAAGTCGGAATCCGTCTGGACGCTGCTTCCATTCCGGTAGCACCGGAAGTAAAAGGAGTCTGCGGTATGCTTGGTCTGGAACCACTGTACCTCGCATGCGAAGGTCGCCTTGTCATAATGGCACCAAAAAATGTTGCCCCGCATATCGTAGAGGCACTTCGCGCATGCCCATATTCACAGGATGCAGCAATCATCGGAGAAGTCACCGAAGAACAACCCGGCCGCGTCATCATGACAACTGAGATCGGAACCCAGGCACTGCTCCCACAGCCAGGAGGTGAACTACTGCCGAGGATATGTTAATACAAAGTTCCCGGTTCACAGCCGCCGTGGGATGCACTGTGGGATCGTCGGACTTGTCCGAACGAGACTGCAGCGTATCCCACGGCGAGCCTGCGAAGCAGGGACTCCCACACATAAGCAAAACAGAAGCTGCAAAGCAGCGACGACATCGGAAGATGTCGGGTTTTGCGCATGAGGGGGAGGACTGGGAACCGAAAGGGATGAGAAGAAGCGAAGCAGGGACTCCCCGCACATAAGCAAAACAGAAGAAGCGACAGCAGGAGGAATCTATGGAAACAAGAGTTGCAGTCATTTCCATCATCGTGGAAAACGAAAATGTAATTGAAGAATTAAACCATCTTCTGCACGGAGCAGGAAGATACATCATTGGAAGAATGGGAATCCCCTATCGTGAAAAAGGGATTAACATTATCAGTATAGCGATTGATGCACCACAGGATGTGATCAGTGCATTATCAGGAAAGATCGGTCGTCTGAAGGGTGTCTCCACAAAGACGGCATATTCGAATGTGATTACGAAAGCTGGTGAGTAAAGTGATAAAAATAGCAGTATATGGAAAAGGCGGAATCGGTAAATCCACGACTGTTTCCAATGTGGCAGCCGCTCTGGCAGAGCAGGGACTAAAGGTAATGCAGATCGGGTGTGATCCCAAAGCAGATTCAACCCTGCAGCTTCGACATGGTGATCCGATTCCGACTGTGCTGGAATTATATAATCAGAAAAAGAACGAATTTCAGCTGGAAGATATGGTGAGAATCGGTACAAACGGTGTGATCTGTGTGGAGGCGGGAGGTCCGACTCCGGGACTTGGCTGTGCCGGACGCGGAATCATCACAGCACTTGAGAAGCTGAAAGAAAAGGGTGCTTATGAGACTTATCAGCCGGATGTAGTATTATACGATGTGTTGGGAGACGTGGTATGCGGAGGATTTTCCATGCCAATGCGAAATGGATATGCGGATCAGGTGTTTATTATCACTTCCGGAGAAAATATGGCGATCCATGCAGCGGCGAATATTGCCATGGCGGTTACAAATTTTAAAAACCGTGGATACGCATCGCTGGGAGGAATCATTCTGAACCGTCGCGAAGTGCAGCGGGAAGAGGAGAAAGTGGAGGAGCTTGCCGATGATTTTCATACAAAAGTAATCGGGACCCTGTCACACTGTGAACTGGTAACACAGGCGGAGGAGCAGAAGAAGATTCTTCTTGAATGTTATCCGGACAGTGATATGGCACAGGAATATCGTTTGCTGGCTCGTCAGATACTGGAAGCCTGTCAGGAGGAATAACAGATGTTAAAAAGAGTAGGAGAGACAATAGATACAGAAGGTGCAGTGATTCAGATCAAAGATGCATCATATCCGGCTCCCTTTGCTTCTGAGCTGGAATTCAATTCTCCGGTTCATGGCAACTGGAATATTGTACATACTGGTATGATGCTTCCGGAAGCCAGGCAGATCTATGTGTGTGCAGATAACTGCATGCGCGGAGTGGTGCTTACAGCTGCAGAGATGAATGCAGCAGACAGATTTTCATTTGTGATTGTGGAAGAGGAACACCTTCTTAATGGCAATCTGGAAGATGTCACGATCGAAGGGGTGTCGGATGTTATTGAAAAGCTGACAGAACAACCAAAGGCGGTTTTGTTATTTACGGTCTGTCTGCACCATTTCCTGGGATGTGATCTGGAAAGAGTGTACAAAGAGCTGGAGGAACGGTATCCGGATATTACATTTATCCGCTGTTATATGGACCCTATCATGCAGAAGACCGGGCTGACACCGGATCAGAAACTGCGAAAGGCGATGTTCGATCCGCTGCCGGAATGTCCAACGGATCCGAAAAGTGTAAGCCTTCTTGGGATGGACTTTGCGCTGGATGAGACCAGTGATATCTCCAGAATATTGTGTGAACATGGATACAATCTACGTGAACTTCCGAAGTGTCACAGCTGGGAAGAATATCTGCAGATGGCTTCTTCAAAGCTGTTCATCTCCTGTTATCCGCCCGGGAAATATGGCGCTGAAGTGCAGGCGAAAAGACTTGGAAGAAAGCACCTGTACCTTCCGGCATGCTTCGGATATGAGGAGATTACAAGGCACCTGACTGAACTTGCAGAGGCACTGGGACTTCCGGATCCGAATCTGGAACAGGAGGTACAGACTTGTGAAATGGCTCTGGAACGGGCGCGAAAAGTGATCGGAGATATGCCGGTTGCCATAGACTATCTGTTTCATCCAAGACCGCTTGGTCTGGCAAGACTGCTTTTATCACATGGATTTTCAGTAAAGACGGTTTATCTGGACAGTATCAGTCCGGAAGAGAGGGAAGATTATGTGTGGCTTCAGGAACATGCACCGAATCTTCAGCTTGCGGCGACGATTCAGGTGAAGATGCGTGTACTTCCAAGAGGCAGTGAGAAGGAAGTGCTGGCGATCGGACAGAAGGCGGCATGGTTTACGGGAAGCAGGCATTTTGTAAATATGGTTCAGGGTGCTGGTCTGTATGGATTTGATGGGATCCGCAGGCTTACGGAACTTATGAGTGAAGCATACCAGGAAGAAAAAGATACAGAAAATCTTGTGATTCAAAAGGGATGGGGGTGTGAGTGCTGCCTATGAGACAATCTTATCGTATCATACCGGTATATACTGCAGATGTATCCGGAGTCTGCTCTGCGTTATATGAACTGGGCGGCATGACGGTCATGCATGATCCGTCCGGATGTAATTCTACCTATAATACACATGATGAAATCCGCTGGTATGATCAGGACAGTCTGATCTTTATCTCCGGGTTGAGCGAGATTGATGCTATTATGGGAAATGATAACAAATTGATTCATGATATTGAGAAAGCTGCCTCTGATCTTCATCCGCAATTTATTGCGCTGGCGGGTTCTCCGATCCCTTATATGAATGGAACGGACTTTCCGGCTATTGCACAGGTGATTGAGCAGGAGACAAGGATTCCGACATTTTCGGTACCCACAAATGGGATGCATGATTATGTGTATGGAGCAGGAATTGCACTTGCAGAGATCGCGGAGCGCTTTACAGATCCAGGATGCAGATGCACAGATCAGAGAACATTGAATCTGATCGGTGTGACACCTTTGGATTTCGGACCGCTTTCTCATGTGAAAAAGCTAAAAGAGAATCTGGAATCCAGGGGATGGAAGATCGTCTCTACATGGGCGATGGGAGATGAACTGGAACAACTTTCACGCGCCGGAGAAGCAGCCGTGAATCTGGTAGTATCCTCTGTTGGTATCCGGGCGGCGAAGGTACTGGAGAGAAAATTTCATACCCCATATGTGATTGGAACTCCGGTGGGAGGATTTACAAAGACAATATCAGAAATTCTGGAACAGACAGTCTCAAAACGGATAGATTGGGAAAACGGGGATGGTGACAAGCCGGTAAACCGTATTGCTTATCTGGAGAAGCGTCTTCCTGGAGATCCGCAGATTACACTGATCGGGGAGCCTGTAACGATGGGATCACTGGTGGCATCAATAGAACAGAAAATTTCCCGTCCTGTGCAGATTATATGTCCGCTGGATGAAACGAAAGGTCTTCTGGGACCAAATGATGTAGCAGTACGTGGGGAAGAGGAAGCAGAAGAGAAGTTAAAAGATGCCAAAATCATTGTGGCAGATCCGCTGTATCATCCGATCTGTCCGGAGGGCTGTCAGTTCTGTGAACTGCCGCATATTGCTTTTTCCGGAAGAATCTACGTAAAACGACTTTTGCCACTTGCAGAAATGTAAAAAATAAAATCCACTGTATTTTCTTTTCTAATACAGTGGATTTTTAATGAATCATGTCCATTGGAATATACCTCTTTCTTTAAAATTATGAGTTGAAAATTAATTTTTCGGTGGTCCGTCCTCCTTATTCTTTATTAGGATCTTTGATTTTAACTTATCCCGTACATTGGACTTTACCTCTTTCATTAAACTTTGAATTAAAGAATTATGTTTTTGGTGGTTTGTCCTCCTTTTCTTTTGTTGATATTATAATATCGCGCGAAAAGGAAAATGTCAATAGGAAATCAGAAATAAAAATAAATAATTTTAAATTGTTGGAAAATTCAGACAAATAAAAATGAGATAATTGTAAGATTTGTGGATTGTGAAAGAAAAATACATGAAAAATATTGTTTCTTTGGTGAATCTTTCTATGCTATAGGTGTTATAATAACAGTGTAACAAGAAAACCTACTTAACACACCTATTTGTAATGCAAAGTGAAAGGATGCTAAGCAAGTCAGATTTTTGGAGGAAAAGATAAATGAATACTTTAAAAGCTGAAAAAAGAAGCATGGACATCAAAGCAAAGAAATTAAGAAGGGAAGGATTTGTTACCGGCAATGTATTCGGCAGAGAGATGAAGGAGTCTGTCCCGGTGAAAATGGACAAAGCAGAGGTAGACCGCCTGCTTAAAAAAAGCAATAAGGGAAGTCAGATCATGCTGGATATTGGAGGGAAGCAATATAATGTTCTGATTAAGGATATCCAATACAACCCATTAAAGGGACAGGTAGATGAGATTGATTTTCAGGCGCTGGTTAGCGATGAGAAGGTACATTCTGTAGCAGAAGTAGTGTTGCTGAATCACGACAAGGTTTTAAGTGGTGTACTTCAGCTTCAGCTGGAGGAGATTGCATTTCAGGCATATCCGTCAGCATTGGTTGACAGGGTCGAGATAGATGCAGAGGCACTTCGCATCGGACAGTCGGTGAAGGTAAAGGATCTTTCAATCGCAAAGAACAAAGAGATCGACCTGATCACAGATCCGGAAGCAACCGTTGTTACATTGAGTGAAGTGCACAATGCGGCTGTGGACGAAGACAGTGAAGCGGAAGAATAAATAAAGTATCACAGATATACGGCAGATTTCAAAAAAGAAATCTGCCGTTTTACATATGCGAAGAGATATGGTATATTTCGATTAAGTTAAGGAGGTGGCAGGATGGCAAAAGATCAGGTTGCTGTGATTGAAATGATAGTAGATATGGTACTTGGAAAGACAGAAGGGGTAAGTCGTGTGGATTTCACTCCGCAGAAAATAAGATTTCCGGAGGAATTGCCTTATGAGCAGGCTTTTGAACGTGCGACTCCTGAGAGCCAGGGAATTGAGTCAGGACGTATTGCAGAATTGATCCGGGAACTTCATGCATCAGAATATACAGATATGCACCATTTGATGATCGTAAAAGGGAAAAAGGTCATCTGTGAGTGCAGTTTTGCACCATACAGGAGTGGAATGTGGCATATCACACACTCCATGTGTAAAAGTATTACAGGAATGGCAATTGGAATGCTGATTGACGAAGGACAGCTTTCTCTGGATGAAAATGTATACAAGATATTTGCCCATAAATTGAATCCGCTGGTGAAGATATTCCGACCGGAGCTTACTGTGGAACATCTTCTTACAATGACCAGTCAGGTGAGCTTTAATGAAACTGGTGTGATTGCCGGAAATGACTGGCTGGAAGGATATCTGGATGCATCGATCGGCGGAACCCCCGGAACACAGTTTCAGTACAACAGTCTGAATACGTATGTATTATCAGCAATTATTTCAGAACGTACAGGGATGACGATGGAAGAGTATCTCAGACCGAGACTGTTTGAACCGATGGGAATTACAAGATATCTGTGGGAAACGTGTCCGAAGGGAATTACAAAAGGCGGCTGGGGACTGTTCCTGTGTGCAGAAGATATGGCAAAGCTTGGACAGCTTTATCTGGACAAAGGAATGTGGAATGGCGTTCAGCTGGTGCCTGCAAAATGGGTGGAAGAATCCACGCGCATGCATGTAGAGAGCGGAGAAGATACGTTTGGATATGGATATCAGCTGTGGATGGAAGAACGTCCGGGAAGCTTTGAATTTAATGGGATGCTTGGACAGAACGTCATTGTATATCCTGACATGGATATGGTGATTGTAACAAATGCGGGAAATAATGAGTTATTTCAGGATTGCATCATGCTGAACATTATCCGGAAGTATTTTGCACCGGATTACAGACCGGAAGATATTCTCCCGGAAAATCCATATGCATATGCAAAACTGAAACGTCTGGAAGAACAGATGCAGGATGGCACAAAGAAAAACCTCCGGATTCGAAGGGGCGGATGGCAGAAGAAAACAGACCGGAGAAGAAGTCATACTGTTCATTCTGATCTGTATTATCGTGCCAAAGAACTGGATGGGAAATGCTATGTTATGCATCCGCAGAGTGTAGGATTATATCCGCTGGTGATACAGGTTTTCCATAATAATATGACGGACGGAATCAGCCGGATTGCTTTTCGCAATTCCGAAGAGGGATTCTATATCCGCTTTCTGGAAGGCGGGCAGTGGATAGAAACAAAGATTGGCTTTAACAAAGTTGAAGAAGCATGGATTACCCTGCATGAGGAAAGTTATCTGGTAGCGGTGCAGGGAGAATTTACAAAAGATGCAGATGGGAACACCGTCCTGAAACTGGAGATGAGTTATCTTGAGGAAGCTGTAAGAAGAAAAATCTATATCAGTTTTATTGGCAACAGGATTGAGACACACTGGTACGAAACACCCGGAAAAGCATTGATCATGGAGGGATTGGAGTCGATTACAGAAGATATGATGAATCATCCGATCTATAATAAGATAAAAGAATGGGGTGGTATGGATCTGGCACACCGACTGATGGGCCAGACCATAGAACCTGTGATATATGGAGAACTGGAAGAAGGGGAATCTTAGAGCAGGCGAAATACCTGTTCTACAGATGCCCGCATGTTCTCACGCGCGTTTTCGGCTTTCATGGCATCTTCCAGTGTGGTAATACCGCGGACAATCGGGAAAAAGGCATCGATGCCGGCTTCGTTGCATGCACATGCTTCCCGGGTGACGCTTCCGGCAAATGCAATGACTTTGGCATGATATTTTTTGGCAAGTTTTGCGACACCGACAGGAGCCTTACCCATGGATGTCTGGAAGTCCAGACGTCCTTCTCCGGTAACTACAACGTCTGCATCGGCAAGCTCAGCTTCCAGATCGACAGCGTCTAAGATCAGTTCAATTCCGGGTGTGAGCGTCGCGTTCAGATATGCAAGAAACGCATATCCGAGTCCGCCGGCAGCACCTGCGCCAGGGGCAGAAGAATAGTCGTTTTCCAGAGCCTCAGAAGTGATCCGGGCAAAATGAGCCATATCCTGATCAAGACTTTCTTTGATCTTATCTGTTACACCCTTCTGTGGGCCATAGACGTAAGTGGCACCGTTTTCTCCGCAGAGCGGATTATTTACATCACATGCGACCTGAATGTGACAGTCGGCAAGCTTTGGATTCACGTGGTCTGTGCAGATGGATGCCACTTTTGCGAGAGCCTGTCCACCCTTGCCGACATCGTTGCCATGTTCGTCAAGGAAGTCATATCCGAGAGCCATCAACATTCCGATGCCGCCGTCATTTGTGGCGCTGCCGCCGATGCCTATGATAAAGTTACGGCAGCCTTTTTCGATGGCATCGTTGATCATTTCTCCGACTCCATAAGTAGTTGCAAGAAGCGGATTCTTTTCTTCTTCAGTCAACAGTGTAATTCCCGCTGCAGATGCCATCTCCATCACAGCAGTCCCGGTGTCTGAAAGATATCCATAGTAGGCGTTTACAGGAGATCCCAGTGGCCCTGTAACGGTAATATCTATGCGTTCCCCGTTCAGTCCTTCGATCAGGGCATCGGTCGTTCCCTCTCCACCGTCTGCCAGCGGTTTTACAATCACGTCGGCATCTGGATGAGTGGCGTGAACACCTTCTTTTATTGCGAGGCCCGCTTCCATGGAAGAGAGACTCCCCTTTAATGAATCAATTGCTACAACTACTTTCATAACTGAACCTCCACGATCTCTGCTTTTTACAGATTATTTATTGTGTCTATTATAACAATGAAATGAAAGGAAATATATGTTATAAAGAACAAAAATAAAATAAAAAATAAATAATAAATGTTATAAAGAATGAATATTAGAAATCAGGACAGCCAGATATAAAATGACAGCATCTTTAAAGTCACGCGGATTCAGACCGCAGATCCGATGTATCCGATCCAGTTTATACTGTAATGTATTTTTGTGAAGGTATAATTTCTGACAGGTACGGCTTAATGACTGACCTTCATTAAAATAAGTATCCAAAAGCAATCTGTCGTCTGCAGACAGAGAAGAAAGCGTTTTTTTCAGATATTCTTTCTGCGCACCGGCAGGAACGGATCCAAGAAGGATTTCCAGAGTCAGATCATCGAATAAAATGATATTTGTGTTTTTGTATTTCCGGCTTCTCAGAGCAATCCTGGCACTGTTGTAAGAAGAATGCAGGTGAAATATGCTCTCAGCGCATCCGACGCCGATGGTCAGAAGAGAAGCATTTTCCTCTGCAAATGTACGAAAAGCGGATTGATTCTGAGTAAATGAAGCTTCTTCCATCACAACAATGTATTCGTTGGGGTATTGAAAATAGTAGATCTGGGAATCCATATTCCGTAAAAGCTTATGAATCTTTTCTTCTGAGACAGAGAGGACGGAATTCGGCTGCTCCGAATGAATCTGGATGCACAGAATCCGTTTCTTTGTAGTTTCAGCCAGATGAAATGTTTTTAATTCATTTATGATATATTCCGGATTATCGATATCCCCGGAGATCAGAGACTGGATGATATACCCTTTCTTTTCGGACAGAGTATGGGCTGCAGCATTCATCTCCTGTTCCCGGATCAGAAGCCGTGTGATCTTTTCTGCAAGACAGGCATAGCTCCTTACTTCATCCGGATCTCCGGTGATCCCGATCACGGCAATCAGAGAGCCATTGTGTGCAACCGGAATATTGACTCCTTTTTCAGTACCCTGATAGATATCGTTTTCCTGAACTTCAATGACTGTCCGGGTATCGGCAGCTTTTTTCCCGATCTCATGAAATGTACCGATCCGTTGTTCATTCGTACTGGCAAAGATGATTCCCTTCTGGTTTATAAAGTTGATATCATGTCCGCAGATATCCTGTACAGTGGCTACAATCTGCTGTGCAAGCTGTCGGTTTACGGTGGTAATCATCGTTTTCCATTCCTTTCTTTTTCGTCTGAGTTCAGAATAACACAGCGTGCAGAGGATTGCACGTATTTCTTGTTCGGAGTACAATTGAGATGATAGAAGGGAGGAAAAAGATGTTACCGGAGAAATAACCGCAGCATTTTTTCTTTTAAACGGGTATATTTTTGATAGCGGATCGGGAGGTCCATCCAGGTTTTTTTGTCAACGATACTGCGCGTGTGTGTAAATGTATCAAAACCGGACTTTCCATGATAACCGCCCATACCACTTTCACCTACGCCGCCAAAAGGCATGGCGCTGGTAGCAAGATGGATGATGGTATCGTTGATACATCCGCCGCCAAAGTGACAGAGGTCCAGAATTTTTTTCTGGGCCGCTTTGTCTTCACTGAAAAAGTACAGTGCAAGCGGATGTGGATGGGATTCGACGGTGCGAATGGCTTCATCCAGTGAATCATAAGTGAGAACCGGCAGAATCGGGCCGAAGATCTCGTCTTCCATCACAGCATCTTCCCAGGTTACATCTCTCATAACAGAAGGAGCGATCCGAAGTGCAGATGAGTCAGACTGACCGCCGCAGACCAGTTTATCTTTCTGTATCAATCCAAGAAGCCTCTGAAAATGTTTTTCGTTAATGATCTTTCCATAATCAGGATTTTTTAAGGGATTTTTCCCAAACTGTATCCGGATCTCTTTTTTTATGGCCTCGATCAGATCCTGGCAGATTCTGCGGTCACATAAGATATAATCCGGAGCAACGCAGGTCTGTCCGCAGTTCAGATATTTGCCGAATACGATCCTTTTGGCCGTCAGAGGTATCTTTGCTGTATGATCTACGATACACGGACTCTTTCCTCCAAGCTCCAGGGTCACGGGCGTGAGATATTCTGCAGCGTGACGAAGGACTTCTTTTCCGACTGTTTTTCCACCGGTAAAGAAGATCTTGTCAAACCTTTGGTGGAGAAGAGCCTGGTTTTCCGCACGTCCACCGGTAATCAGAGCGACATATTTTTGAGGGAAACAGTCTTCCAGGATCTGCTTCATAACAGCACTGGTTGCAGGTGCATAAGCACTGGGTTTTACAACAACTGTATTACCTGCAGCAATGGCATCGATCAGCGGATCCAGGGTTAAGAGAACCGGATAATTCCAGGGACTCATAATCAACACCGTTCCATACGGAGCAGGAGATTGAAAGCTTCTTGCCGCAAATTGTGCAAGCGGAGTAGGAACACGTTTTTCTTTTGCAAGCCCCTTCAGATGCTTCTGCATCCAGGTGAGTTCGGACAGAGTAAGTCCGACTTCACACATATAGCTTTCCATACGGCTTTTTCCAAGATCCTTTTGCAGAGCCTCGTTGAGGTCAGATTCATGTTTTATGATAGATTCTTTCAGTTTCTTCAGCATTTCCAGACGGTAGGATACAGGAATCGTCTGTCCTGTTGCGAAGTATTTACGCTGCTTTTCCAGAATGATCTGTATTTCCTGTTCGGTCATAGTTTGTGTCCTCCTGAACTTTATGATACATCTGTTCTAATTGATCGGTTCCCCAGAGAACAGGAACCGGGTATAACGGGTTGGCTTCGTGATCAGCATATCGTGCAAGCTGCGGGATATCTTCTGTCTGAATTCCCGGAAGTGCAGCAGGGATGTTCATTGCCTGATTCATATTGCGGATATGTGCGATAAATGCATCTGCCGCTTCGGCGTCATTGCCCGAATCAGACAAGCCGCAGATGCGTGCAAGTGCTGCAAGCTTTTTATGAGCGGCAGAGCCATATGCTTCAAGTACAACCGGAAGAAGTACAGAATTGGCAAGCCCGTGGGCAATTCCGTACCTGCCTCCGAGACTGTGTGCGACTGCATGTACGTATCCGACATAGCTTTTTGTAAAAGCGGTGCCTGCAAGATAAGAAGCGCGAAGCATGTTGGCACGTGCCTGCTGGTTGCTGCCGTCCTGATAGGCAATCGGAAGATTTCAAAGGCCGGGGGTACAGATGTTTCCTGTGGGTGCGTCCATAGATATTGAACGGTTTCTGGCGGGCGAGTATTCTTATAAACATATCTTCAGCTTTGCGGATGAGCATGCAAAAGGGGATGACATCATACAGCTTCCCTCATGCAGAGCCGTTGTATCTGTGGTAAGAGACAGCGACGGAGATATCCGGGATCATTACCGGGCGATTGCAGAATATCTGAAAAAAGAAAATCTGATTCCATGTTCAGACGTATATAGTCTAAGTATTGTCAATGTCATTGATCCTCATGAAGAACGCAAATATCTGAAATATATATTTGTAACCGTCAAATGATAAGACTTATGAACCAAGGAAAATCTTCATCTTGTCCTTTTCCTTCTGTTCCCAGAAGGAGCGTCTGCTGTCAAACATTTCCTCAAGCCACAGAAGTGCTTCGTCCAGCCCCTCCTGTGTGAAGGGGAAATCTTTCTGTGTCTTGTCCTCATCCGGAGTCTGCTCAAAACACCATGGCTCCGGATAGATCCAGACATGAAGTGTTTCCTTGTCGGCAGACAGGAAAAAGCGCATCCCATGACAGGAACCGGAATAAGGTTCCTTTTTTAATGATTTTATACATAATCCTATTGCAGAGATCATGAAGCTACCTCCCCAAATATAATCGATTAACCTATCATAGCAGATTTTTGCGGAATTTTACAGTGTTATTCC
>JAEDLC010000114.1 GCA_016295505.1 Dorea sp. | reverse complement strand
TTCCACCTCACGGTGGACACCCTTGCCTTTGGCTATATCCTTCCCACTGCCGGGCGGATTCGGGACTTTCACCCGTTAGAAACGTGCGCCGCCAGGCGCACGAATAAAAAGGAAGTGCTGCAAAATAGCACTTCCTTTTCTTCTTTTACTGGCACAGTGGATACTTCTCTGTAAGCTCTGCAACCATTCCTTTTACTTTCTCAATGTTGTCTTCGCTCTGGATCACAAGCGCAATTCCTTCTGCGATCACATCCATATCTTCTTCTTTCAGACCTCTGGAGGTGACAGCCGGTGTACCCAGTCTGACTCCACTCGTTACAAACGGAGATCTCGGATCGTTCGGCACCGTATTCTTATTACAGGTGATGTGTGCCTCATCCAGACGTCTCTCCAGCTCTTTTCCTGTAGTCTCCTCACCCGTCAGATCTACAAGCATCAGATGATTATCCGTTCCTCCGGATACAATCTTTACACCACGATTCTGCAGCCCTTTGCACAGTGCCTGTGCATTCTTCAGAATCTGCTGCTGATACTCAAGGAATGCCGGCTGGAGTGCTTCTTTGAAGCATACAGCCTTTGCTGCGATCACGTGCTCAAGCGGACCTCCCTGGATTCCCGGGAATACAGCTTTGTTAAAGTTGAACTTATCTGCTGATTCCTGGCTGCAGAGGATCATACCTCCTCTTGGTCCACGAAGAGTCTTATGCGTTGTCGTCGTCACTACGTCTGCATACGGAATCGGGCTTGGATGAAGTCCGGCCGCCACAAGACCTGCGATATGAGCCATGTCGACCATCAGATATGCCCCTGCTTCATCTGCAATCTCACGAAACTTCTTGAAATCAATGATTCTTGCATAAGCACTGGCACCGGCAATGATCATTTTCGGCTTTTCTCTTAATGCAATCTCCCTGACCTGATCATAATCAATAAATCCCTCATCATTCACCCCATAGGACACGATCTGAAAATATGTTCCTGATATATTGACCGGTGAACCGTGTGTCAGATGTCCGCCGTGATCCAGATTCATTCCCATCACCTTGTCTCCGGGCTTAAGCATCGCAAAAAATACCGCAAGATTCGCCTGCGCACCTGAATGTGGCTGTACATTCACATACTCACACTGATACAGCTTCTTTGCTCTTTCTCTTGCCAGATTCTCAACTACGTCAACACACTGGCAGCCACCATAGTAACGTTTTCCGGGATATCCCTCTGCATATTTATTGGTCAGCGGACTTCCCATTGCTGCCATTACCGCCTTGCTTACCCAGTTTTCAGAAGCAATCAGTTCGATATGAGAATTCTGTCTTGCCATCTCCGCCTGAATTGCATCTGCAATCTCACTGTCTACATTTTTTATTTCCTCAAATGTGTACATCTTTCTTCCTCCTGCCTTTATAAAAACCTATTTATCAGAATAACATAATCTTTCTGCATTTACCAGCATCTTACTTATCACTTTTGTCGGAAATACTTATTGACATTTTCTATAGGAAAACAGCAATAACAGAGAAAAGCCTCTGATGAATTAATCATCAAAGGCTTCTTTTACCTTATCCATAAATCCTTTTTTCTTTTTTCCGCCCTTGGAATCGCTCTCGACTTCTCCCAGAGAATTGCCGCATAATTCATCGAATCTGCGAAGTGCTTCTTTCGCTTCGTGACTTAAGTGCTCCGGTGTCTGGATCACAAGTGTTACATAATGATCCCCGCGAATCTGAGAATTCCTTACAGAAGGAACACCTTTTCCTTTTAAACGTACTTTGGTGTCTGTCTTCGTTCCGGGCTTCACAGTATAGATCACTTCTCCGTCTACCGTCTTGATCCGGATGTCCGCACCAAGAGCTGCCTGTGCAAATGTAATCGGTACAGTAGAAAAGATATGCATATCCTGACGCTGGAAGATCGGGTGTCTGGATACACTAACTTCTACCAGCAGATCCCCTCTCGGTCCACCATTGACGCCTGGTTCCCCTTTTTCACGGATGCGTACGCTCTGACCATTATCAATACCTGCCGGAATCGATACAGAGATCTTCTTTTTATTGGCCACATATCCGGTTCCGCCACAATCCGGACATTTATCACGGATGATCTTACCACTTCCATGACAGTCCGGACAGGTCTGCACGTTCTGCACCGTTCCAAAGAAGGACTGCTGTGTATATACAACCTGGCCCTTTCCACCGCATTTTGGACATGTCTCCGGTGAAGTTCCCGGTTTTGCACCGGTTCCATGACACTTCGGACATTCATCCTTTAATACAACATCCAGTTCCTTTTCACATCCGAATACCGCTTCTTCAAATGTAATTCTGACACTCTTGCGGATATTCATTCCTTTCATAGGTCCCTGACTTGCACGGCCGCTTCTTCTGCCGCCGCCAAACAGGTCGCCAAAGATATCTCCAAAAATATCACTGAAGTCAGCGCCGTTAAAATCAAAGCCGCCAAATCCTCCGGCTCCGCCTGCTCCACCTTCAAATGCCGCATGACCATACTGATCGTACTGGCGGCGCTTATCCGGATCACTTAAGATTGCATAAGCTTCAGAAGCCTCTTTAAACTTTTTTTCTGCCTCCGCATCGCCCGGATTCATATCCGGATGGTACTTTTTTGCCACCTGCCGGTATGCTTTTTTTAATGTCGCTTCATCAGCATCCCTGCTGACTCCAAGCACTTCATAGTAATCTCTTTTTGCTTCTGCCATCGTTGTTCCTCTCTTTCAAAAGAAAGCCTTATACAAGGAAGTTCCGCGCGACCAGGATCGGCAACCTCCCCATGGTCCCGCGGAACATCCTCCACACTAATCTGATATCCGACTCATCTTAGTGTTTTAGACCTCTTTAAAATCTCCGTCTACAACATCATCTCCCTGGAATCCTTCCGGTGCCGGGCCTGCTCCTGCATTAGCTCCTGCACCCGCATCCGGTCCAGCCTGATATGCTGCGCCAGCCTGCTCATACATCTTGGTAAACAGTTTCTGTGCGCTCTCTGTCAGTTTTTCTTTTCCGGCCTTAATCTCAGCGATCTCAGAATCTGACATATTATCCATATTTACTTTTTCAAGTAATTCTTTTAATGCTTTGCAATCAGCTTCTACAGCAGCCTTATCAGCGCCGTCAAGCTTATCTCCTACTTCCTGCAGAGCCTTTTCTGTCTGGAATACCATAGCATCTGCTTCGTTCTTTGCATCGATTCCTTCTTTACGTTTCTTATCCTGAGCCTCAAATGCTGCAGCCTCTTTTACAGCCTTATCGATCTCTTCATCAGACATGTTGGATCCTGCAGTGATCGTGATATGCTGCTCTTTTCCGGTTCCGAGATCTTTTGCAGATACATTTACGATACCATTTGCATCGATATCAAATGTAACTTCGATCTGTGGGATTCCACGTGGAGCCGGTGCGATTCCGTCCAGTCGGAACTGTCCCAGAGACTTGTTATCTCTTGCGAACTGTCTCTCACCCTGTACAACATTGATATCTACGGCTGTCTGATTGTCAGCTGCTGTAGAGAAGATCTGGCTCTTCTTTGTCGGGATTGTTGTATTTCTCTCGATCAGTCTTGTTGCAACACCACCCATTGTCTCGATAGACAGTGACAGCGGAGTAACATCCAGAAGAAGGATGTCGCCTGCGCCTGTATCACCGGCAAGCTTACCACCCTGAACAGATGCACCAAGAGCAACACACTCATCCGGGTTCAGAGATTTGCTTGGCTCTTTACCAGTCAGACGTTTTACTTCTTCCTGTACAGCCGGAATACGTGTGGAACCACCAACCAGAAGTACCTGGCCAAGTTCGGAAGCTGAGATACCTGCATCAGACAGTGCTCTCTGTACCGGCTCAGATGTCTTCATTACAAGATCATGTGTCAGTTCATCGAATTTTGCTCTTGTGAGGTTCATATCAAAGTGCTTCGGACCTTCTGCTGTAGCTGTGATGAACGGCAGGTTGATGTTGGTTGTTGTTGCAGAAGACAGCTCTTTCTTAGCCTTCTCTGCTGCTTCTTTTAATCTCTGAAGTGCCATCTTATCTGTAGATAAGTCTACACCTTCCTGTTTCTTGAATTCAGCGATCATGTAGTCTGTAATCTTCTGGTCAAAATCATCTCCACCAAGTCTGTTGTTACCTGCGGTAGACAATACTTCGATAACGCCGTCACCGATCTCAATGACAGATACGTCAAATGTACCTCCACCTAAGTCATATACCATGATCTTCTGCTCTTTCTCATTGTCAAGACCATAAGCAAGAGCTGCAGCTGTAGGCTCGTTGATGATACGTTTTACATCAAGACCTGCAATCTTACCTGCATCCTTTGTTGCCTGACGCTGAGCATCGTTAAAGTAAGCCGGAACTGTGATAACAGCCTCTGTTACTTTTTCTCCCAGATATCCTTCTGCATCTGCTTTCAGTTTCTGAAGAATCATTGCAGAAATCTCCTGTGGAGAATATTTCTTGTCATCAATTGTTACTCTGTAATCAGAACCCATCTCTCTCTTGATAGAAGAGATTGTTCTCTCTGCATTTGTGACTGCCTGACGTTTTGCAGGTTCACCTACGAGACGTTCTCCTGTCTTTGTAAATGCTACAACGGATGGAGTTGTTCTTGCGCCTTCTGTATTGGCAATCACGGTCGGCTGTCCACCTTCCATAACTGCTACACAACTGTTTGTCGTTCCTAAGTCAATACCAATAATTTTTCCCATGATAAATATCCTCCTGATTTCATTTATTTTGCCATCTGCTTATTCTTACCAAGCTGCTTTTGTTAATTTGCTACTTTTACCATACTGTGTCTCACTACAGAGTCACGGTACATATATCCCTTCTGGAACTCTTCAGCGACGATGTTCTCGCCCAGGTTCTCATCCTCCACATGCATGACCGCATTATGGAAATTCGGGTCAAACGGCTGTCCTACCGCTTCGATAGGTTTCACCTCGATTCCTTCCAGAGTGGTAATCAGTTGTTTGTAGATCTTTTCCATTCCCTGGACAAATGGATCTTCTTTTTCTTCCTCTTTGACTGCTCCCAATCCTCTTTCGAAATTGTCAATCACCGGAAGAATCTTTTCTATGATATCTTTCGCACCTACTTCGTACATCTGAGACTTTTCCTTCTCCGTACGTTTGCGGAAGTTATCAAACTCTGCCATCGAACGAGCGAGCCTGTCTGTCAGCTCTTCTATCTTCTCGTCCTTTTTATCTTTTTTCTTTTTACCAAACAGCTTTTTGCCGGATTTCCCGGTTTCTGTTGCTTCTTCAGAATCTTCTTCTTTGTCTTCTGCTTCTTCTGCTGTGGTCTCTTCCTCGCCTGCCGCCTCTTCTTCGCTGTCAGCTTCCGCTTCGACTTCTTTCTCTGCCGTCTCTGCTTCCTCTTTCGCTTCTTCCTGCTGGCCTGCTGCTTTCTTTGCTTCCTCCACAGCTTCCTTTACCATCTCTTCCTGGCTTTTTTCCTGATTATTTTCCAAGGGTTATTCCACCTTTCTATTCATT
>JAEDLC010000018.1 GCA_016295505.1 Dorea sp. | reverse complement strand
TGCAGCGTTTGAAGAGGTTGAAGATCTCGGTAATCGCATCTGCCACACGCAGATCCTCCATTTTTGCATCTGCCTTCTTCGGCATATTTTCCGTAACAGCCTTCAGATCTGCATCTACAGCCTTCTCTTCCTCCGTATCAGCAACACCTTTATCTGTTACCACGCCTCCAAAATACTTATTGGTCATGGAAATCGTTCTGTTTACCAGATTTCCCAATGTATTTGCAAGGTCAGAGTTCATACGCTCAACCATCAGTTCCCAGGAAATCACACCATCATTTTCAAACGGCATCTCGTGAAGCACGAAATAACGCACTGCATCCACACCAAAGAAATCTACCAGCTCATCAGCATACAGTACATTGCCCTTGGATTTACTCATCTTGCCGTCACCCTGCAGCAGCCACGGATGTCCGAACACCTGCTTCGGAAGCGGAAGATCCAGTGCCATCAGGAAGATCGGCCAGTAAATTGTATGGAAACGGATAATGTCTTTTCCGATCAGGTGCAGATCTGCCGGCCAGTTCTTCTTAAACTGCTCAGTGCTGTCTCCGTCACAGTCATATCCGATTCCGGTAATGTAGTTGGTCAGCGCATCCAGCCATACATAAACCACATGCTTCGGATCAAAATCTACCGGAATTCCCCATTTGAATGAAGTTCTGGATACACACAGATCCTGGAGTCCCGGAAGCAGGAAGTTATTCATCATCTCATTTTTACGGGATACCGGCTGAATAAATTCCGGATGTGTATTGATATGCTCGATCAGACGATCTGCATATTTGCTCATTCTGAAGAAATATGCCTCTTCCTTTGCCGGCTTTACTTCACGTCCGCAGTCCGGACATTTGCCGTCTACCAGCTGAGATTCTGTCCAGAAAGATTCACAAGGTGTACAGTAAAGTCCCTCATAAGATCCTTTGTATATGTCTCCCTGATCGTATAATTTCTTAAAGATCTTCTGTACCTGTTTCTCATGATCTTCATCCGTAGTACGGATAAATTTATCATAAGAAGTATTCATCAGATCCCATATTCTCTTAATCTCCCCTGCAACGTCATCTACAAATTCCTTCGGCGTCACGCCTGCATCTGCAGCTTTTAATTCGATCTTCTGTCCATGCTCGTCAGTTCCTGTCTGGAAAAATACATCATACCCCTGACTTCTCTTATATCTCGCGATCGCATCTGCAAGCACGATCTCATACGTATTACCGATGTGCGGCTTTCCTGATGTATAGGCAATCGCCGTTGTAATATAATACTTTGGTTTCTCCATGTTTTCCCTCTCCTTTGTTGTAAATGATAAAAAAACGTCTCCTTTGATTCTCCCATTCCAACCTGGAAAAATCAAAGAAGACGAGTTATCCCGTGTTACCACTTCTGTTCACCTTCTGCCTCACGGCAGAAAGCCTTATCGAGTGTCGCATCAACACCCGCCGCTGTAAAGGGCGGTTCCCTTCGCAAACTAACGAAATCCCGGAGTACAAATGCATTGTCGCTCACCCTGGTCTTCGCTCATCCACGCCGCTTGGAAGCCATCTTCTGTCACATTCCATTCATCCCTCTCAGCAATGGTTCTGCAAAATCTTTGCTTTTCAGATTCCTGAACCTTCCGGGAATTCTCTGTAAAACTTCCTGTCACATACTCTCTTCGTCACTGCGTTTACATATTCATTCGTAATAAGAATCGTAGCATAATCTCATGGGACATGTCAAGATACGTCTCTGAAAATTCCCTATTCCGGGAACATTGTATCCTGCAGAAGCTGCATATCTTCCTCAGAGATTCCATAAGCACCCGAATCATCCGCTGACACAGCCACTTCCACGGTCTGCGCTTCTCCATATGCGTTCTGATCAATACATCTTCTCATTCCTTCCAGAAGATACTCCGTAAATTCCTCATCCGATTCAAGCGTTGCTCCCTGTCCAATCATCTCATTTGCAACATCGGTCAGCACCTGTTCCATGATCTGGAATACATTGGATGGTTCAACGGATACCGTTACGATATAGCTTCCGTCATCCTGCTTTTTGGCTTCGGTCACTTCATACTTCGCCAGTTTGTCAATTTCTGCAGACAATTCCTTGTAACTCTCTTTTCCTTCTTCCGTAATTCCTCCGACAGCTGCAAGATCAAGCTCCAGCTGCAGATTGATACTATCTACAATCTCTTTCTCTGCTTCTTCTTCAGACAGCTGGCGGAAAGTCGCATAACCTTTGTATTCTTTGTGATAATTGGCATCCAGCACACTCTTCACATAGCCTGCCGCGTCAAAATCTTCTCCGGAACAGGCCACAAGGCCAAGGCAGAGCACTGCTGCCAGGAGGGCCGTGATCATGGTTCTCATCGTTCTCTTTTTCATATCCTCAGTATTCCTTTCTTCTCATAAAGTAGTTTTCCGATCTTCATCGTATATGTTTTCCCCGAGACATATCTGTCATTCCATTATATAGGAGCGTTGTTGCCCGGTCAACTATAGAACATTTTTATAGACTGTTTCTTTCTAAATCCAGGGATTTAAAATACATAAACCGCATCCTCTGTTTCCCGGATTCCACAAAAAAACGATCCAGTATACGGCAGGCTTCCCGAAACCATGCCAGGCACTCCTTTTCCTCTTTTCCCGCACACGCCTCTTCATACAGCTTAATCAGCCGGATCAGCAGCCAGTCCAGCCGCTCCCCTCCTGTCATGGTATGCTCTTCGCACAGGGGCAGATATCCGAAAAATTCAAGCTGTCGATTCAGTTTCTCTAAGGTCAGATGCGGAAGATCAAATATAATCAGATGCCGCAGCATCGTTTTGCGTGGAATCTCTCCCAGGAGCTTCAGCTGTCTTTTGAATTCCGAATCATAACGGGTACTGACGATATGACGCTGCAGATGTTCTGAATCCGGAGTCATCTGTGAATGCACATAATAAAAGAGATCGGTAAAATACAGATGCCGCAGACAGCTTTCAGGCGCATTCGCCGGCACTTTAAAAGAAGCCAGTTTTTCCACCGGGATTTTTTGAAGATAGGCATCTGTGAGTTCTTTCATATACGCCGCTCGCTGAAGATATCCGGAATCTTCCGGACAGGTGTCCGGGTCGTAGACATCCAGACTACGGTCATAATAATTCTGCAACAGATAACGCATATCGTCCTGCGACAGTTCAAGCGCTCTCCCGTACAACAGGCATTGTTCCCGGTTTCCAGGTGTGTAACGACCGGTACGCCAGTAGCGCATTTTCATAATCTCGGATGACTTCAGAGGCTTCTGTCCATACATGCTTTCATAAAGAAACCGATCTGTTTCCTGTTTATTTCTGAAATTGTATTTTTTCTGAATACGCGCATGACGGGATTTCAGCCACAGAAGCTCAGGACGCTCCTGCATTTCCATGGATATGCATTCTCTGGCAAGTGAAAGAATGGTATGATTTACATATGTATACATCATCGGCAGCCCCCTCCGGATGCAAAAATATTATATATAAAGTAAAAAGCATCTTTATATATTACATTCGCATCTGCAGGGCGAAAGGGGACATATTATTCAGAAATATTTACCGTAAAAGTCAGATCAAAGTTCTGGTTCCAGCGATAAGTAACGCCTGCCGGATGGCCGGTATAATGTGATGACAGGGAAGTGATCTGAAAGCCGGAGGCATCATATCTGTCCGTATTTACCAGCACTTCACCGTATATCAGACCATTTACCCCGTCTACCTGCTTTATATTGAAATCTACTCCCGGCTTTTCATAGACAATACTTCCCGGTGGATAGATTTCCGGAACATAATCTTCGCGTTCCTGACATTTTTTTGAAAAATACAGCTGTGAGATCATACGATTTTTGTTTTCTGACTGATATTTTATCTGTATCTCCCATGCCGCACGTCCATCCTGTGACACACTTCCGGTACAACTGTTAATGGTAAGGCTTCCCTCCGGAAGTTCATAGCATCTGTCTTCCCAGCTCTCTTCTGCCAGATTGAGCGGTATCACAAAATCTTCCGGAAGGCTCGTCGTCTGATATACATACGGAACATGAAGCGTATACTCTCCCGGCTCCGCCTGTCCGAAGTTCCATTCAAAATGATCCACATTCTGTGATGGGCTGTAGCCAACACATTGTCCGGTCTTCTCCGTCCCGTCAGATCCGGTGACCGTCACCTGCCCGCCTTCACTCTCTCCATAGCGCCCTCTGATCAGCTCCGGAAGGATCATGAATTCTTCGTCTGCATTTACCGGATAGATCTCCACGATCAGACAGCCATCCTCCAGTCTCGGAATAGCAATCAGCCCCCCGTATTCTTCCAGCTGATATACATATTCCGGTGTTTCCGCAACATCTGCAGGCACAAGTGTAAAGAAAAGCGGCTCTTCTATCTGGAAAAGATTATTGAGCGACATCTGAAGCGGCTCTTTCTCTGTATCCGGAAGATCAATATTTTCATAATACACTTCTATTCTTTCCTGATAAGAAGTCAGCTGTCTGCTGGATACATATTTACATTTCCACTGATTATTTTCACAATTCAGGATCGGACTGCTCCCGACCAGTCTCATGGATGTGCTCAGATCCAGAAGAGTTTCTTCCTTTGATGTACAGAGAAGCTCTACCCGCATCGTATGATTTACATAGACCGCATCTGTCAGCTCCAGCGTGACCCATTCATTTTCAATCGCACCGGAATCCTGAAGAACATAAAACGGAGCATCCGGTTCCCAGTTCACACCATATCCGGGAGCATAGGTAAAGTTCGGTATTGCCGCCTCTTTTTCCGGGGTCGAAGACGTCTGCCCGGACTGATATGCTGTAATATCTTCTGTCACTACCGGCTCTTCCGTTGATTCCTGCTTTCCGGGAAATTCCGGATCCGGAACATGAATCAATAACGGATGAATCTCCGGTTCCGTATCTTTTTCATCCTCTTCCTCAGATAATCCCGGGAACAGGATATGAAGGTAATCCGGAATTACTTTATAATGTACAAGCATTCTGTAACTGCATGCGGTAATCATCAGCAGGCTCAGAACCATCAGGAACAGGAACATCTGGTGTCGAAGCTTCCCCAGACTTCTCTGATGTCTTTTCTTCACCGTTTCATAGGGGAGTTCCAGTGAATCAGCAATCTCCCGCACCGTCATTCCTTCATAATATTTCATCCGGATGATCTGCGATTCATCCGATTTCAGAACCGTCATCGCTTTTTTCAGATCCGCACGGATCTCCACAAGTTCCATCTGCGGATCCACGGAAATATATTCCTCCGCATAGGCCTCTGTTTTCCGCCTCTTCTCCTTTCGATACCAAGAGATCGCCAGGTTGCGGGCAATTGCCGTCAGGTAGATATTCAGCCCCGCCTTTTCCGGATCAAACCGCTTTCTCTGAAAATAAAATTCTGCAAATGTATCATTGGTACATTCCTTAATATCTTCCGGATCAGAAAGATACAAAGATATGACCTTCCAGATCAGCCCGGTATATCGTTCCACAAGAAGTGCCATCCCTTCCTTGGGGTCTTTTCCCAAAAGAAGGAGAATGTCTGCATCTTTCTGTCGTTTTTTGTTCATGATATCTCATTCCTTTATACACATATAATTCTTCCCCATTTTCTTAAGCATAGCACCCGAATTCCGCTCCGACAACACGTTAAAAACTAACCATGGCATTATTGTAAAAATTAACCAAAACTTTGTCTGTTTTATTATCTGGATGCCATCATTTTCGCATGAATGATTGCATTTTCGCATATAGTGATACAAATTATGTTTCGAGGACTCCTATGCAAATACGTTCCAGGAAACATTCTCTCACACTTGTAGCCGCTGTACTTGTCGTTCTGTGTATTCTGGTCGGAGCTTTTATTCTTCCGACACGTCTGAATACTAATGCCGACCGATCTTTCTCCGCCTATACACGGAATCTTTTCTGCCAGGAGGTTTCCGGCAGTACAATTACCCTGCATTATACATTGAAAACACCCTCCGGTTACGGAATCCCGGACACTCCGGTTTCCTATGGAAACTGTACAACAGATACTGCTTCCATCTGCGCTGCTCTGGAAAATGAACAGGCAAAGCTGCATTCTCATAACCGTTCTACGTTGTCTGATCAAAATCAACTGACCTACGATGTCCTGGATGACTATCTGGACAGCGCCCTCTCCCTTGCACCGTATTCTCTGTACGAAGAGCCTCTGGCACCTCTGACCGGAACACAGGCACAACTTCCGATCTTGTTGTCTGAGTTCCCATTTTATACTAATTCCGATGTTGATACATATCTGGAACTCCTGACCAAAACTCCCGAATACTTCCGATCCATTCTGAAATTCGAACAGGCGAAAGCGGATGCCGGTCTTTTTATGGCTTCTTACAGTGCAGATGACATTATCAATGAATGTCTCGCCTTTACAGAAATCGGAAAAGAACATTATCTGTACACTTCCTTTGAAGAGCGTATGGATGAACTGACGGGTCTGTCTGACAGCCAGAGACGTTCTTATATCGATAAAAATAACAGTTATCTGGAGCAATATGTATTTCCCGCCTATACAGAACTGGCAGAAGGCCTGCGCACACTGCGCGATACCGGAAAGAACAATAACGGACTCTGCTATCTTCCGGAAGGGAAAACATACTATGAGCTTCTTGTTGCACAGGAGACGGGGTCTGACCGCACGATCAGAGAACTTCAGACGCTTACCGGTAATCAGATTTTGTCCGACTTAAGTGCCATGCAAAAAGTATTATCCGAAAATACGTCAGAAGGTACATCCGGATATACCTCTTCCGTTTCCTCAGACCTGTTTTGCACTCAGGGATCTCTTCTTGAGATTACAGAACCAGATGAAATTCTGTCTGACCTTCGAAAAAAGCTTGATGATTCCTTTCCGGACCTTCCGAACGTAGATACACAGATCAAATATGTCCAGAAATCCATGGAAGAATACTTAAGTCCTGCATTTTACATGGTTCCTGCCATCGACAACACACAGGCAAATGTCATCTACATCAATCAGGGGCGAATGACCGATACGCTTACTCTCTATACAACACTGGCCCATGAAGGCTATCCCGGACATCTCTATCAGCATGTCTATTACGCCAGCCAGCATCCTGATCCCATTCGTTGCGTGTTAAATTACGGCGGATATACCGAAGGCTGGGCAACCTACAGCGAAATGCTCAGCTACTACTACTCCGGTCTTCCCAAAGACCAGGCACTTCTGCTGCAGAAAAATACTTCTGTCATCCTCGGTTTATATGCACTTGCAGATATGGGAATCCATTATGATGGATGGACCCTTTCGGACACCATCGCATTTTTCCACAATTACGGGATAACAGATACCACAACCATCGAGGATATCTATGATCTGATCATCGCAGATCCCGCAAACTATCTGAAATACTATATCGGATACGTAGAATTTCTGGAATTGAAAAAAGAAGCCGTGGAAAAATGGGGGGATAACTTTACACAAAAAAGCTTCCATAAAGCCGTATTAGATGTAGGACCGGCATCATTTGATGTGATAAGAACATATATTTTTAAAAAAGGGACAGGGGAAAATTAAATTGGGACGGAGGATTTTTAAAAATCCTCCGTCCCAATTTAATTTGCGTTACTTGCCGCGATCTTTACTTTACTCCACAGATTACTGATGATTTTCTTCGTATCTTCGTTATATACAAAGACTTCATCGTTTGGATTATCTGTTCGTGGTATATATGCGTTGATTCCTTCGAAGTCTCCGCCTTCTCCTGCCAGATCATCCATTACTTCTCTATTAGCCGATGTATATCCCACATAACTGGAATTGTCATATGCGCCGGCATAATCGCTGGCATAATTGATGAATGCATGTGCCAGTTCTGGATTAGCTGCGTTTTTCGGGATGACCATTGCGTCTGACCACAGGTTGGTTCCGCTCTCCGGCATATAGTATCCCATGTTTTCATTTTCGCTCATGACATAAGTAGCATCACCGGAATAGATCAGGCCAAGTGCCTTTCTTCCCTGTGCCATGTTATCGATGATCTCGTCTGTGACGATCTCTGGTTTCATGGTCTGTACACACTGCACCAGCCAATCATAGGCTTCCTGAATCTCCGCCTCACTCTCTGTGTTCATGGAATAACCCAGTGCTTTAAGCGCCATCATAAAGGAATCTCGCTCAGAGTCATACAAATAGATCTCTCCGCGATATTTTTCATCCAGGAAGATATTGTATCCTTCTCTTTCCAGATCTTCGATATCGACTTTGGTCTTGTCGTATACGATTCCTACAGTTCCCCAGAAATATGGCACAGAATACTCATTTCCCGGATCATACGGGAGATTCTTCACCGCGTCATCCAGCTTATCCAGGCAGTCCAGTTTTGACTGATCCAGTTTCTGCAGATAATCTTCTTCGATCAGACGCTGAATCATATAATCGCTTGGCACCAGAATATCGTAGGCTTCTCCATTTGCAACTTTGATATACATCTGTTCATTGGAATCAAAGTTTTCCATAACCACAGATGCACCTGTCTCATTTTCAAAATCCCGGATAATATTCTCTCCGGTATATTCTCCCCAGTTATATATATGAAGTGTCTGCCCCTCAAACGGCAATTCCGATTCTTTGTTCCGAATCTGAATCACACCAACGACAATCGCCAGCACGCATACAATTGCAATCGCCGGTCCGTATGGCTTTCTGCCGCTTCTGACCCTGGATGCACGTTTTGCTGCGATCAGCGGCCCGACATTGATAAAAATCAGCGCAATCGTAATGATCACCACCACAAGGGTAGAGATTGCATTGATACTTGGATTCACACGCTTGCTCATGGTATACACCATAATACTTAAGTTTTTCACTCCGCGTCCGGTCACAAAGTAGGAAATGATAAAATCATCCACCGACATGGTAAATGCAATCAGCGCCCCTGAGATGATTCCCGGGGTAATCTGCGGCACCACGACTTTTATCAGTGCCTGCCAGGGAGTCGCGCCAAGATCCATCGCCGCATCTGCAAGGTTCGGATCCATGGAACGTATCTTAGGCATTACCGAAAGCATCACATACGGAATACAGAATGCAATATGTGCCAGAAGCATGGTCACATACCCTTTCTCAATTCGAAATGTAATGAACAAAAGCATAAAACCAATCGCCGTTACAATCTCCGGATTCATGATTGGGAAATTGTTCACCTGCTCCATGATATCCCGAATGATTTTCTTTGACTTACTGAGGCCGATTGCTGCAATCGTTCCTGCGACCGTTGATATAAATGTCGCAAGCAGTGCGATACTGAATGTCGTATACAGAGCCTCCATCATGTCCTGGGAATCCAGCATATGTTTGTACCAGCGCAGGGAAAATCCCGTAAAACTGGTCAGTGACTTTCCATCATTAAAAGAAAAGATCACCATATACACGATCGGAAGGTAGAAGAACACAATCATAAGTACCATTAAAATTTTCCCGAAAGGGCGTTTTGATTTTTTCATAATGATTATGCCTCCTTTCCACCCTGATTTCGAATCTCAATCTTGCGAACCGCCATCATCAGAAGCATCATAATAATTGCCATAATCATGGAGATCGCACTTCCGAAATTCCATTCTCCTACGGTAATGAACTGGTTCTCGATCATATTTCCGATCAGGAAATACTGTCCGCCGCCCAATAATTTCGGAATGAAAAATGAGCTGACTGCCGGAAGGAATACGAGTGTGATTCCATTGATCACACCCGGAAGAGATAGCGGAAGAGTCACTCTCCGGAATGTCTGCACCGGACTTGCGCCAAGATCCGCACTTGCCTCCAGAAGAGAGTTATCCATCTTTGCCAGAGACGTCTGTATCTGCAGGATCATAAAAGGCAGGAAGTTATAGACCATTCCCAGAAGCACTGCACCTTCCGTATACAGAAGCTCCGTTTTTCCCAGTCCGAACACGGCAAGAATCCTCTGAATCAGTCCTCCCTCACTCAAAAGTCCGATCCATGCATAGGTTCGCACCAACATATTGATCCACATCGGAATCGTAATACACAGAACCAGAAGATTCTGTGCCTTTTCGCTGCTCTTGGAGATAAAATATGCCGCCGGATACCCCAAAAACAGACAGATAATCGTAGTCTTTACGGCAATCAAAATGGAACGCCAGAGAATCAGCAGGAAGTCCGGGTCGGTAAAGAACTTTGCATAATGCTCCAGCGTAAAGGAAAATGCAATGATGCTGTTGCCCTGATTGGTAAATGAATACAGGGCGATCAGTGCCATCGGAAGCACCAGCATCAGGGCAGCCCACACAATATACGGGATTGCCAGTTGCGAAAATCTCTTCATTAATAAGCCACCTTAGACATTACATGAATGTCTTCCGGGAAGAATGTCAGGCCGACCTCCTGACCTTCCTCAGAATAATCCGTTGTATGAATCTTGAATTCACGTCCTGTAGTAGAAAACGTAATCTGATATACGCCTTCTTTGACTTCTTCCGGCTCAAAGTCGTAATCTACACTGATATCTATACTCTGATCTTCATCACTTAACTTCCATCCCTGTGCATTGGCCCAGGTCTTAATATCGGTATCCAGAGCCTGAGATTCTGTAATCTCATCCACCGTTTTAAAGAAGTTAAAGGCCATAATCGCTTCATTTGCCTTTTCATTCTTAACAAACGGCTGATTGACCACAAAAATGGTTCTCTCAATGCTGGTTCCATTTGCCGTTGAGAATACGACCGGATACTGGCCTTCTTCCTCACTCAGCTCATACTCAATCTTCGCGATAGAAATATAATCGTCACTCTCTGTATCCCATGCCTGTGCATTGGAAAGTGCGACAATGTCCTTATCATCCAGATCTGCCACATCCTCCACATCTACATAGAAGTTATTTGCGCTGATCTTTTCCTTTCCGTCTTCACTGGTCACGTCATGATTGCGAATCACGCGCATGTTGACTGTCACACTGGTACCCGGAACCGTCTCTACCATGATCTCATAATGAACACCTTTAAACAGAACGCTCAGAACTTCACCGGTCATCTTGCCGTCTTTTACATCTACGATATCAATATCCTCCGGGCGGATGACTACATCCACCGGCTCATTTTCCTTAAATCCAAAATCCACACAGTCAAATGTAATATCATCGAACCGCACCTTATAATCCTCAAGCATGGTTCCGGATATGATATTACTCTCACCGATAAAGTTTGCAACAAACCGGTTGGCCGGCTCATTATAGATCTCCTGTGGTGTGCCGACCTGCTGGATCTCTCCGTTTTTCATAACCACGATCTTGTCTGACATGGTAAGCGCTTCTTCCTGATCATGTGTAACAAAGATAAATGTGATTCCTACCTCCTGCTGAATCCTCTTCAACTCATACTGCATCTCTTTTCGAAGCTTCAGATCCAGCGCTGCCAGAGGCTCATCCAGAAGAAGGACCTTCGGTTCATTTACCAGTGCTCTGGCGATCGCAACTCTCTGCTGCTGTCCTCCGGAAAGAAGGGTCGTGTTCTTATCCTCATATCCCTCCAGGCCGATCAGCTTCAGCATCTTCATAACCTTCTGATCAATAATATCCTTACTTACCTTCTTGATCTTCAGACCAAATGCAATATTTTCATACACACTGAGGTGCGGAAATAACGCATATTTCTGGAACACCGTATTTAATTCCCGTTCATATGGCGGTTTCTGACTAATTTCTTCTCCGTCAAAGATTACCTTTCCCTCATCTGCGTCAAGAAATCCTCCGAGAATCCTGAGCAGGGTAGTCTTTCCACATCCGCTCGGTCCGAGCAGAGTCACAAATTCATTTTCATAAATATCCAGATTAATTCCCTTCAGAACAATCTGTCCGTCAAAACTCTTCACAATGTCGCGAAACTCTATCAGCTTCTTTTCTTCCATCTCACTTCTCCCTTCTCATTCCTAAAACATGGGCGGTGTTGTGATCCACAGCACCTTTGCCACACTGTTTCCATGGTTGTATAGATAATGGCTCTTTGAGCCGTCCATGTAAAAGGTCTCATGGGCCTTTACTTTGTACTTTTTATTGCCGCACACGATCGTCACACTGCCCTTCAGCACATACCCGAATTCTTCCCCCTGGTATGCCAGCTGCTCATGGCTCTTTTTATGCGGATAGAGTGTAAGAAGAATCGGTTCCATCTGATTCTTCTGCGCATTCGGGATCACCCATTCCACCTGATAATCCTCCTGCTCATCCACAAAAAAGTCCTGTGTAGAAAAAACAACCTGCCGTTCTTCCTCCTCATGAAAAAACTCCGACAGATTACTTCCGAGCGCTTCCAGAATATCTTCAAGCGTCGCAATACTCGGTGCGGTAAGGTTACGCTCCACCTGCGACAGAAATCCCTTCGTAAGCTCACTGCGTGAAGCCAGATCCTCTAGCGTCAGATCATTCTGAAGACGCATTTCTCTTAACTTCTTTCCTATATCCAAAACGACACCTTCCCTCCTCGTATGTTTTCTAATACTATACTTTTTTTTTAATATTTCTCCATCGTTTTTATTATACATAAATGTACAAATATTGCAATGTATTTTCTCAATAATTTACAAAAGAAATTCCAGTTATCCACATCACAGCGTGGATAACTGGAATTTCATCAACTTATGTGTCCGCGGATGCTCGAACTCCAATCGATATGCACACAATTGAATCTGCTGCCATTCCCCGGATTCAGACGCATGCGGATTATATTTCGTATCCCCGATGATCGGGCATCCCAGGTTCGCAAGCTGAACCCGGATCTGGTGGTGACGGCCTGTGTCCAGGTGGATGTCAAGTTCCATTTGGGACGGGGAATTTTTAAAAATTCCCCGTCCCAAATGGAAAATCCCCTGTCCCTTTTCAACAACAACATAGTGCAAACGCGCTAATTTCGCGCCTTCTGTATTTTTATCACATATTCGTGCCGTATTTGTTTTCCCATTTTTCACCATATAATTTTCCACCGTATCCTCTTTTTTTGGTGGACAACCTTCCACAAGAGCTCTGTAATATTTACCAAATCCATGACTTTGTAGCTGTTTGTTCAATGCTTTTGCTGCTGCAGCTGTTTTCGCAAACACAAGAATTCCTGTTACAGGCTGATCCAGGCGATGAATCACAGCCAGATATGGTTCTCCTTTTTCAGGGTGATTCTGGTAAATATGATTTTTCAACAGGCTGACCATATCCGGTCTTCCTATTTTTTTGCTTTGTGTTGCAATTCCATGTGGTTTTACACATACGATGATATCATTGTCTTCATATAATATATTTAACGCATCTGCCTGCATGTTGGAATCTCCTTTATTTATTTTAGAAATATTTTCTTTATCATTTAATCATAGTGTGCTAAAATATGCAAGATAACATAACTGTTAGTAATAGAAAGGATTACGGCTATGAACTATATTCTTTTAATTCTTGGATTTATTCTGCTGATCAAAGGGGCAGATTTTTTTGTAGATGGAAGTTCCAGTGTCGCCAAACTATTAAAAGTTCCGTCCATTGTTATCGGTCTGACGGTTGTTGCATTTGGGACAAGTATGCCGGAATTATCCGTAAGTGTGACTGCTGCAATTCGTGGAAATAACGATCTTGCTGTCAGCAATGTCCTGGGTTCTAATATTTTTAATCTTTTGGTTGTTCTCGGTTGTTGTTCGATTATTCGTCCGGTTGAAGCAAAATGGTCTCTGTTAAGGAAAGAATTCCCTTTTTCCATATTTATTACAATTATTTTGTTATTTTTGGATTCTGACTTTTCAATCATCAAAATTCTGGATGGTAACAAAACATTTGTACTTGGTCGATGGGCGGGAATTCTCTTTCTCATTCTTTTTGTGATCTTTTTATATGCAACTGTGAAATCGGCCTTAAATTCCCGGTCCGATACTACTGCCGAAGAAGATTACAAAGTGATGTCTCCTTTGAAAAGTGCTTCCTTTATTATACTTGGTCTTGCCGGAATCGTATGGGGAGGTAATCTGGTTGTCGACAGTGCCTGCAATATTGCAGAAACGTTTGGACTGAGCCAGACCTTCATCGGATTGACGATTGTCGCACTCGGCACCTCTCTTCCGGAACTTGTTACCTCCATGGTAGCCTCCAGCAAAGGCGAAAATGACCTTGCGGTCGGAAACGTAGTCGGTTCTAATATTTTCAATATTTTATTAATTCTGGGGATTTCTTCTGCCATTACTCCGATTACGCTTGATGTCACTGCCGTTTATGATACTTTAATATTGATTGTCGCAAGCATTATTGTATATATTTCCGCAATCAGCAATCATAAAATCCAGCGAAAAGAAGGAATGCTGTTTCTCATCGCATACCTTGCATTCTTTATCTATGTTTTACTGAGATAATCATTTTTCTATTTTAGTTTGCTGAGATAATCATTTCTTTGTCTTGACAAAAATGAAACGTTCGATTAAAATTATGGTCAATTCAAGATTTATGGCAACGAAGAGAATTAGTACATGTAAGCAGGCCACAGAGAGGGAATCATTTGCTGCAAGATACCTGCCTTGAACTGCATGGAACCGGTCTTGGAGCCACTGTATGAAAATGCAGCGTCCTGCCAGCGTTAATGGCAAATGAAGAGAACTACAAATAATTTGTAGTTAACTAGGGTGGTACCGCCGAACTTTTCGGTCCCTTTTGGGGAGCTGAAAGGTCCGGCGTTTTTATTTTCGTTAACAAAAGAATCCGCGGATCACCTGATGGCATCAATGGCTCCCATTATAATAATGCGGAGAAGAGGCTTCGCAGAAAAGAAAAGGAGAAGAGGAACATGGCAAAAGAAAAATTAGTAAAAAATATCACACCACGTGATGTAGACTTTGCACAGTGGTACACAGATGTTGTACGTGAAGCGCAGCTGTGCGATTATTCAAGTGTAAAGGGATGTCTGAATTATTTACCAAATGGATACGCAATCTGGGAACTGATTCAGGCCGATCTGGACAGACGTTTTAAAGAAACCGGCGTTGAAAATGTTTATCTGCCGACTTTAATTCCGGAAAATCTTCTGGAAAAAGAAGCTGATCATGTAGAAGGGTTTGCACCTGAAGTAGCATGGGTTACCCATGGCGGTATGGAAAGATTACAGGAAAGACTGTGTATCCGCCCTACTTCAGAGACTTTATTCTGCGATCTCTGGGCAAAAACAGTACGTTCCTACAGAGATCTTCCAAAAGTATGGAACCAGTGGAACTCTGTACTTCGCTGGGAAAAAACCACAAGACCTTTCCTTCGTTCCAGAGAATTTTTGTGGCAGGAGGGTCATACACTTCATGCTACTTATGAGGAAGCGGAAGAAAGAACCATCCAGATGTGGCAGGTATACAAGGACTGCTACAAAGAAACCCTTGCAATGCCTTTCGTAGCCGGAAGAAAAGCTGAACACGAAAAATTTGCCGGAGCTCAGGACACATATACTGTTGAAGCACTAATGCATGACGGAAAAGCATTACAGTCCGCAACCAGCCATTTCTTCGGAAGCGGCTTCCCAGATGCATTTGGCATCAAATATGTAGATAAAAACAACCAGCTTCAGAGCGCCTATGAGACTTCCTGGGGATGGTCCACAAGAAGTATCGGCGGCCTGATCATGGTTCATGGTGATGACGACGGACTTGTACTCCCACCACACGTAGCACCGGTTGAGTGTCGTATCATTCCAATTGCTCAGCATAAGGAAGGCGTACTTGACAGAGCATACGCACTGCTTGATGAACTCAAGAAAGCCGGATACAGAGTCAAAATCGACGATTCCGACAAAAGTACCGGATGGAAATTCTCTGAACAGGAAATCCTCGGTATTCCAACACGTATCGAAATCGGTCCAAAAGACCTCGAAAAGAACCAGGTTGTTGTTGTACGTCGTGATAACCGCGAAAAGACAGTTGTTTCTCTGGATGAGATCGCAACAAAGCTGCGCGAGATCTTAGAGCAGGAACAGCAGGATATGTATGACAGAGCAGAAAAATTCCTGAATGATCATATCGACACTGCAGTGACTATGGACGAAATGGAAGAGAAATTCAAGGCAAACCGCGGATTCGTAAAAGCATGCTGGTGTGGAGATCCGGAATGCGAAGGTGAAGTAAAATATGTCACCGGCGGAGCTGCAACCAGATGTCTGATCGAAGACGAAGAAATGATCTCTGATAAATGCATTTGGTGTGGAAAACCGGCAAAACATATGGCATATTGGGGAAAATCATATTAATTCTAAAAAGGGACGGAGGATTTTTAAAAATTCCCCGTCCCAAATTAAAAATCCCCTGTCCCTTTTCATGTTCCGTTCCTTTTCAGAAAGGAGTACCGACATGCCCAGGAAACCAAGGCAAGAAAGCAGCACTGAGTTTTATCATATAACCAGCCGCGGCATTAACAAATTTCCTATTTTTTCAAAAAATCTAGAGCGTTCCCGATTTCTAAATATTGTTCATGATTCCATCAGCCAATACAACATTAAAATATTTGCATATTGCGTTATGTCAAATCATTTTCACTTGCTAATGCGAGCTCCTATTGAAGAACTGTCAGCCTTTATGGCCAGAATTCTTTCAGTTTATGCTGTATATTACAATCAAAAACATAATCGTGTTGGTTACGTCTTTGACGGCCGTTTTCGAAGTCAATGCATCGAGGATGAATCCTATTTTTTTAACTGCCTTCGGTACATTCACCTGAATCCCGTAAAAGCAAATATGTGCAAATCTATTGAAAATTACCGCTACAGTAGTTTTAAAGAATATGCTTCACCATCTTCGGCAGGCATCATTCATCCAATAGCTTTTGAAATCATCAATAATCATTTTGAATCTCTTGAGCACTTCAAATCTTTCCATTCAGTTTTCACCGATAAAGTATTTATTGATCTCCCCGAAGATGAATTGCTTCAGCGCAAAATAATTGCCACTTCACTACTACATAACATGCAGCAAGATCTTGACATCCCAGCAGTAGAAATTCTGGACAATATCCCATCCAGGAAAATGTTCGACACCATCATAAAAAACTTTTTTAATATTTCCATGCAACAGGCAGAAAATATTCGCAAACTTATACAATCAGAATTAAAGCAAAAGGGACAAAGCTAATTGTAAAAAGGGACAGGGGATTTTTAATTTGGGACGGGGAATTTTTAAAAATCCTCCGTCCCCCTCAAAAATGTGGTATTATAATTAGGATGTTGATAATTGGAGGATAATATTGTGGATAACTGTTATATTCATTTACCTGATAATGTTCATAAAATTATTGCTACTTTGCAGGCGCATGGCCATGAAGCCTATGCGGTCGGTGGTTGCGTCCGTGACTCTATCCTCGGGCGGACTCCCGGTGACTGGGACATCACTACCTCGGCTATGCCTGAAGAAACGAAAGCACTGTTTGACAAGACGTTTGACACCGGTATCGAGCATGGCACGGTTACCGTCCTTCTGGGCAAAGTAGGGTATGAAGTTACAACTTATCGAATTGATGGGAAATATGAAGACAGCCGCCACCCAAGCGAGGTCACTTTTACCCGAAACCTGCGAGATGACTTGCTGCGACGGGATTTTACGATCAACGCAATGGCGTATAATGAGAAAGACGGACTGGTTGATATTTTTGGCGGCCTGAATGACTTAAATGCAAAAACGATTCGTTGTGTAGGCAATGCCAAAGAACGTTTCTCTGAAGACGCTCTGCGTATCCTGCGTGGAATCCGGTTTGCCGCACAGCTGGGTTTTCAGATTGAAGACGAAACCCGCCGGGGAATGAGTGAGCTGGCTCCTACATTACAGAATATCAGTGCAGAACGCATCCAGGTAGAACTGATTAAGATGATCACTTCTGACAGGCCGGAACTTCTTCGGGAAGCTTACGTACTTGGGCTTACAAAAGTATTTCTCCCAGAGTTTGATGAAATCATGTGTACGACACAAGAGACACCGCATCATATGTATACCGTAGGGGAACATACGCTTCATGCAATGTCAAATGTGCGGGCAGATAAGATTCTCCGTTTAACAATGCTTCTGCATGACATGGGTAAGCCCGCGTTAAAGACCATAGACGAGAAAGGAACGGCACATTTTAAAAAACACGCCGTCGAAAGTGAACGTATTGCAAGGACGGTATTAAAAAGGCTAAAATTTGACAATGATACTTTGAATAAAGTTACGAAGCTGGTGTTCTATCATGATTACCGGATGCCCGCAACCGCCAGGAATGTGCGGCGTGCTATGAACACCATCGGCGAAGATTTATTTCCTTACTATATGGAAGTACGGCGTGCGGATGTCATGGCACAGAGTATGTACCTGCGGGATGAGAAAATAAAGAATCTGGACGAAATCGAAAAAATATATGGGGACATCATTTCTGCGGGTCAGTGCGTCTCATTAAAGGACCTTGCTGTCACAGGCCGGGATCTGATCGCCGCCGGCATTACTCCCGGAAAGGAGATCGGCGAAAAGCTGAATCAGTTACTGGATCTTGTCATCGATAATCCTTCATTGAACACAAAGGAAACACTTTTAAAATACTTATAGCTTATTCTTTTTTCTATTTCACGAATAACAAATAGTTTACAGAAATAGTGAAAACAACGGCAATGTAATAATAGACAAAAAAGTAGATACGAAGATTACCTGTGATGCCAGTCTGGAATCTTTGTTGTATTTGTCAGCAAGGATCGCTGTCGTTCCGGCCATCGGCATGGCTGAAAGAAGAACCGTCACATCCATGACCAGAACATCCACTTGTAATGCCGCTAATATGCCCAATGTCAAAAGAGGATATACAATCAGGCGTATCAGAGAAAAATACAGTACGGAGAGATCGAAAAATTGCTGAACTCTAGATTCTTCCAACATTGCTCCAATCACAATCATAGAGATCGGAACCATACATTTACTGATTTCGGTAAGTGTATTATCGATAAAGCCCGGAAGATCAACCGGAATTAACATAAATAACATGCCTATAACAATTGCAACAATACAAGGATGTTTCAGCAATTTTTTATAGGCATCTTTTTTATTTACATCCGTAAACAATGCCAAACCTGAAGACCACATTGTGACACGAACCGGGATTTGAAAAATTGAAGTATATAAAACTCCCAACGCACCATATAAACTATCAATGACCGGAATCCCGATAAAACTGGAATTCGAAACAATCAATCCATATGTAAATATCGTTTTCTTATCTCCCTCATATCGCAGAAAAAAAAAGTGACCCACAAGGATACTAAACGTTTGGATGCCGAGAGATATTGCGAACACCGTCACACAATTATCAAAGAAATCTGCCGATATCGGAATATCCTCTCTGAACGATTGAATAATATTACATGGAAGAATCAGATTAACAGTAAAATCTGAGAGACATTTCTTCCCCGCCTCTGAAATAACTCCTATTTTTTTCATTATAATTCCTATTAAAATGAGGAAAAACAAATTCAACTGTAATTGAATCATCTGCGAAAAAAAAATCATTCTGCCCACCTCTTTGTCGTATTAATGCGCCAAAGAGGGGACGGGGAATTTTTAAAAATCCCCCGTCCCCTCTTTTCCACGTTACTGTGTTACTGTTCTTGATACGTTTACTTTTGTTCTTTCTTCCCGGTCGAAGTATTTTTTTGTCTCTTCTACAACAACTTTTCGAAGTCCGAGTAATGCAATCAGATTTGGAATAATCATTAATGCGTTTGTAATGTCTGCCATCAGCCATATTGGTTCCAGTGTCAGGAATGGTGCCGCTGCAATTGCAGCTATGTATACCACCTTGAATAATTTGATACTTTTTGTACTTCCGGTCAGATACAGAATGCATCGTTCTCCATAGTAATTCCATCCAAGAATAGTGGTAAACGAGAAGAAGATGATTCCGACTGCTACCATATACATACCGATATTGAATGGAAGTCCGGAATTATATGCCTGTGTTACCAGTACACTTCCACTTAAAGTTGATTGCTCCAGAAGCCCACTTGAGATTATGACCAAACCTGTCATAGAACAGGTTACAATTGTTGTGAAAAATACGCTGGTCATGGAGATTAGTCCCTGTTTTACGCAGGAATCTGTCTTAGCAGCTGCCGCTACGATTGGAGAACTGCCAAGACCTGCCTCATTTGTGTATACGCCTCTTGCAACTCCGGTACGCATTGCTGTCATGAATGAGATTATTGCAGTTCCCGTCGCTCCTCCAATTGCAGACTCTTTGGAAAATGCGCAGGAAAAGATCTCTGCAAATGCTGCTGGCAGCGCTTTGTAATTCCATGCAAGAATCACAAAGGATCCTCCAATGAAGAAAATTGCCATAAACGGAACGACAAACTGAGCAACTTTTGATATAGATTTAATTCCTCCCAATGTAACAACTGCGGTTAATACTGTAACAACAATTCCTATCACGATTACAGGGATGTGAAAAGACGTACTTACAGATTCCGTAATTGCATTTACCTGCGGAAATGTTCCACATCCCAGAAGTGCTGTTACAACTCCGAAAAATGCAAACAACTTTGCAAGCCAGCGGAATTTTTCCCCCATACCATTCTGAATATAGTACATCGGGCCTCCTGCAATCTCGCCATTTTCATCTTTTACACGGAATTTAACTGCAAGAAGTGCTTCTGCGTATTTTGTTGTCATTCCAAGCAATGCTGACATCCACATCCAGAACATAGCCCCCGGCCCTCCTATCCGGAGTGCCGTTGCCACACCTACGATACTGCCAGTTCCGATATCTGCCGCCAATGTTGTGCATAAAGTTGCAAATGGAGAGACGTCCCCTGCACCTTCTTCTTTTTCAAAAATACTTTTTAATGCTTTCGGGAATTTAAAAAGCTGAATTCCCTTTAATTTAAATGTAAAATATAAGCCGGTTCCCATAAGAAGTATTAATGTCGGCGGTCCCCAGATAAATGTCTGGATTTTTTCCAGCAGTACCATAAATGTGTCCATTGTATTCTTCCTCCCAGTATATTACGCGTCTAGCCTAATTATTGTATTTTTCAACATCCAACTCTTTTTCTTTTGCATTTACAATTACATTTACTGCGGCATCTCCGATTACGTTCAACGGAAGCAATGCCATTTCAACCGGACGGTTAATTGCAACTACAAGCGCATAACCAATCATACACAGATCTGTCGTCCATCCCATACCAGATAATACCGTAAAGATCATTGTCGTTCCGGCAATCGGAATTGCAGGTGTTCCGGCAGCAGCACAAATTGACAGGAATGCCATAACTGCCATATTTGCAGGTGTTACATCAAAACCAGCACAAGTAGCGATAAATGTTACCGCAAACATATGCATAACGGTTGTACCATTCATATTGATCGTCATACCTGTCGGAAGAACAAAACTTGTTACTTCTTCGCTACATCCAAGTTCATCAATACAGGTTCTTGTATTTAACGGCAGGCATGCTGCAGAAGAGTTTGTTGAGAATCCAAATACTCCCACTTTTGCAATCTTCTTTAAAAACTTAATTGGATTCTGTTTGGTTGTAATCCAGATTCCCAACGGATACAGAGTTACAACAAGGGCAAACAGGGTCAGCATTGCAGATACTACATATGCTGCTGCCGGTGCCAGATACTCTACACCGTAGATTGCAAATGTTCTGGAAATCAGGCAGAAAATTGCAACCGGGCCTACTTTATTGATCAGGAATGTCAGATACATCTGAATCACTTCGTTGGCACTTTCAAATACTTTTTTCAATGGATCTGCTTTTTCCCCAAGCTGATTCATACAAAGCCCGATGATAATCGCAACAACTACAACTGCAAGAATACTGTTATTCGTGCTGAACGCTCCGGTGATATTGGAAGGAACAGCATTTACAATTACTGCAAGTGGGTTAAATGCATCAATGGTTGCGGCTTCCGTAACTGCTTCACTGGGCAGTGTAACATTGAAAAATCCGAGACTCTTAACTGCATATGCTACTACACATCCAAGAAATGCTCCACATACATAAAATCCGAAGAATCCTGCAAGTGTACGGCCTGCGATACGTCCAAGTTTTGTGGAATTAGAGATGCTGCACATTGCGAGACTTAAAGACACAAGTACCAATGGTACAATTGCGAGCTGAAGTCCTCTCATAAAAATCTGTCCGACTATATAGAAAATACCGACAGCTCCCACACCTTCTTCTACTGTAATATCCTGAAACAGAATCTTATTGATCCATGCCCATGCCGCCTCATTTCCGGAAGACATCAGATGTTCTCTCAGCATCAGGAATGCTATTCCGACTATAAGACCTCCAACCAGAGCAATCATCATCTTTTTTACTACAGTCATTGGTTGTTTTTTTGTAGCTTCTTTACTCATTTCCCTTTTCTCCTTTATCGTTCACTTATTAAAAAAAGGCTAAAAAGAGCACCGGAACAAATCAAAACCACTGATTCGACCCATTTATTATTCATTGATTTGTCCCGATGCTCCTGCCTTATTTCCCTATAGATGCCTGATTGCGATTCCTTCTTTTTCAAAAGTATCACGAATCTTTTTCACAAATGCCAGCGCTTTTGGTCCGTCACCATGTACGCAAAGTGTATCGCCTTTAATATCAAGTTCTTTTCCGTTTATAGATGTTACCTTGCCTTCTTTAATCATGCGTACACATCTTGCAATCGCTACATCTTCATCCGTAATCATGGAACCTTCCATCTTTCTTGGAACAAGTGAAAGATCATCCATGTAAGCACGGTCTGCGAATATCTCACATGCAGTCCGAAGTCCCTGACTTTCTGCGATTTCTCCAAGAACAGCACCTGCACAATAATAGATCATCAGATCTTTATCAAATTCCTTTACCGCTTCAACGATTGCAGTTGATATTTCTTCATCATACTGGCACTGATTTCCCATTGCTCCATGAGGAGCCACATGCTGAAGCTTCATTCCATAGCTCTGGGCAAATGCTGCTAAAGCACCAATCTGATATTTCACATAATTCTTGACTTCTGCCGGAGTCAACACCATCTTTCTTCTTCCAAATCCCATAAGATCCGGATATCCAGGATGTGCTCCTACCATAACTCCCCGTTCTTTTGCCATGCGTACAACTTTATCCATAACCATCGGATCACCGGCATGCCATCCACACGCCACATTCGCTGTTGTCACATACTGAATGATGTCTTCATCTCCACCAAGTCTGTATGCGCCAAAGCTTTCACCCATATCGCTGTTCAAGTCAACACTGTACATGTTTGTGTTCTCCTTTCTGTTCCCCCAAAAACAAAGGGTTTTATTTATTTACTACGTTCTGTACGGCTCCATCCACATAAGCTTTCAGATTATCAACCGCAATATCCATCAGTCTTTGGCGGGATTCTTTCGGTGCCCATGCAATGTGCGGTGTCAGAATTACATTTTTTGCTCCGATCAATGGATTATCCATCTGAATTGGCTCTGTTGATACCACATCCAGTGCGGCTCCTGCAACCTTGCCACTGTCCAGTGCATCTCTCAGATCCTGTTCCACAATCAACGGCCCTCTGGAATCATTGATGATCATGACACCATCTTTCATCTTAGCAATAGAATCTTTGTTGATAATTCCTTCCGTAGATGGGAATAACGGACAATGCAGTGAGATTACATCGGACTCT
The DNA here is from genome assembly GCA_016295505.1 of Dorea sp. Lineage (GTDB taxonomy): Bacteria > Bacillota > Clostridia > Lachnospirales > Lachnospiraceae > Dorea_A. Next base: position 1,067 of record JAEDLC010000018.1, on the reverse strand, counting down.
GCAAGCAGTGTATCCAGATCTGCATAGTGACAGGTCTCACTTTCCAGCTCCGGTTTTCTGAATGAATCATACGCAAGAACCTTCATACCAAGCGCCTGTGCGATTCGTCCGGTATCTTGACCGATTCGTCCAAAACCGATGATACCCATGGTTTTTCCTGCAAGCTCTACCAATGGATATTTCCAGAAACACCAGTCAGCATTATTGGTCCATTCTCCGGCTTTTACCGCATCAGAATGTGCTCCGATATGATGGCAAAGTTCCAAAAGCAGTGCAATCGCGAACTGTGATACAGCAGCTGTTCCGTAAGTAGGAATATTGGATACCGGAATTCCTTTTTCTTTGGCTGCTTCAATGTCAACGATATTATATCCCGTTGCCAGAACGCCGATAAATTTCACACTCGGACATGCATCCAGAGTTTCTTTTGTAATCGGAGTTTTGTTGGTGTATACTACCTCTGCATCCCCGATACGTTCCACAACATCTTCTGCCTTTGTACGATCATATACCGTCACATCACCATATGCTTCCATTCCTTCCCAGCTGATATCTCCGGGATTTAAGGTGTAACCATCTAATACTACGATTTTCATGTTCATTTCCTCCATTTTAAATATTCTTTTTATTTCATGACATTTTCTTGTTTTATTCTTCCTGTTAATTTCCAAATCTTTGTTCCAACGCTTCCAACTGCCTGCGTCTGCGTATGTACAGCTTTTGCGCCACATCAATACTGACCCGGATAAATCTGACCCTGTACCCCGGAACGCTCTGTGCGAGCTTCGGAAGATCTACCGAGATTACGGTTCCGATCTTCGCATATCCTCCGGTACTCTGTCTGTCCGCCAACATGATGATCGGCTGACCATTTGACGGCACCTGAATAGAACCAAATGCAATTCCGTCCGTAATAATGTTGCCGTCTCCTTTATGTTTTAATGGCTCATCGCGTTTCAATCTGCAACCCATACGATCAAATTCATTCGTGATTTCTGCACCATACCAGAAGAATTTTCGTAATTCTCTTTCTGAAAATTCACTGTCCTGTGGTCCGATCACTACCC
>JAEDLC010000017.1 GCA_016295505.1 Dorea sp. | reverse complement strand
GGACAGTACTATATCAAGTCGGAGGAAGAGATGAGGGAACTCTTCCCATATGCTCTTCAGGCGCTTGAAAATACGCAGAAGATTGCAGACCGGTGCCATGTAGAGATCGAATTCGGTGTGACAAAACTTCCAAAATATGATGTGCCGGAAGGGTATACTTCCTGGGAATATCTGAATCAGTTATGCTATGAGGGTCTGGAAAAAAGATATCCGAATGCAGATGATACATTAAAAGACCGGTTAAAATATGAGCTGTCCGTCATTCAGTCTATGGGATATGTCGACTATTTTCTGATTGTATGGGACTTTATCAATTATGCAAGAACGCAGAATATCATGGTAGGGCCGGGAAGAGGATCGGCAGCGGGAAGTATCGTATCCTACTGCCTTGGAATCACGAGTATTGATCCGATCCGCTATCAGCTTCTCTTTGAGCGATTCCTGAATCCGGAGCGAGTATCCATGCCGGATATTGACGTGGATTTCTGTTTTGAACGGCGTCAGGAAGTGATCGACTATGTAGTGCGCAAGTATGGTCCGGACCGGGTGGTGCAGATCGTAACCTTTGGTACAATGGCAGCACGGGGAGTCATCCGTGATGTGGGACGCGTCATGGATCTTCCGTATGCGTTCGTAGACAGTATCGCCAAGATGGTGCCGACTGAGCTGAATATCACACTTGACCGGGCATTACAGATGAATCCGGAGTTTAAGAAACTGTATCAGGAAGATGATCAGGTACGCGAACTGATCGATATGTCCAGAAGGCTGGAAGGGCTTCCGCGGCATTCCTCCATGCATGCGGCGGGCGTTGTGATCGGTCAGCGTGCCATCGAGGAATTCGTTCCTCTGTCGCTGGGATCGGATGGTTCTGTGACGACTCAGTTTACCATGACGACCCTAGAAGAACTAGGGCTTTTGAAAATGGATTTCCTGGGTCTTAGAACACTTACCGTGATCCAGGATGCCGCCCGTCTGGCTTCGGAAAGTGTCGGACATCCCATCGATATGAATCAGATTGACTATGATGATAAAGCAGTATTAAGCTCCATCGGTACCGGAAGGACAGATGGAATCTTCCAGCTGGAAAGTGCCGGGATGAAGAGCTTCATGAAGGAACTGAAGCCGCAGAATCTGGAGGATATCATTGCGGGAATCTCACTGTATCGACCGGGACCGATGGATTTCATTCCACAGTATATCAAGGGAAAGAATCATCCGGAGCTCATCACCTATGACTGCCCACAGCTGGAGCCGATCCTGGCACCGACCTATGGATGTATCGTATACCAGGAACAGGTCATGCAGATCGTACGGGATCTGGCGGGATATACGCTGGGACGAAGCGACCTTCTGCGGCGTGCCATGTCCAAGAAAAAGGGCGATGTGATGAAAAAGGAACGCCAGAACTTTGTATATGGTAATGAAGAAGAAGGGGTTCCGGGCTGTATTGCCAATGGAATTGATGAGAAGACCGCGAACAAGATCTATGATGAGATGATCGATTTTGCAAAATATGCATTTAATAAATCACATGCAGCAGCATATGCGGTAGTATCATATCAGACAGCCTGGTTAAAATATTATTATCCGGTAGAATTCATGGCGGCACTTATGACGTCCGTGATCGATAATCCCGGAAAGGTATCAGAATATATCTATACCTGCCGCCAGATGGGGATTCAGATCCTGCCGCCGGATATTAACAAAGGATATGGAAATTTCTCAGTTGATCAGGGAAATATCCGATATGGCCTTGCGGCGATCAAAAGTATTGGCCGGCCGGTGATTGAGGCGATCATTACGGAACGTAAGGCAAACGGGGAATTCAAGAACCTGAAGGATTTTATAGAGAGACTGTCAGGAAAAGAAGTTAATAAGCGGACGATTGAAAGCTTTATCAAGTCAGGTGCATTTGACGGACTGGGAGGAACCAGAAAACAGTTCATGGTCATCTATGTTCAGATCATGGATCAGGTGAACCGGGAAAGAAAGTATTCCATGACGGGGCAGATGTCTCTGTTTGATCTGGTGAGTGACGAACAGAAGTCGGAATTTGATATTCCGCTTCCGGATGTAGGCGAATATGAAAAAGAGACCAGACTTGCATTTGAAAAAGAAGTGCTGGGCGTATACTTAAGCGGACATCCGCTGGAAGATTACGAGGAAAAATGGAGAAAGAACATCTCCAGAACTTCGCTGGAATTTCAGATTGATGAAGAAACAGGAAGAGCAAAGGTGCACGATGGTGTTAAGGAGACGATCGGCGGAATGATCACTTCCAAGACGATCAAATATACCAAGACCAATAAGACGATGGCTTTTGTGACACTGGAGGATCTGGTGGGATCTGTGGAAGTTGTGATCTTTCCGAGAGATTTTGAGAAAAATCAGCAATATCTGAATGAAGAGAGCAAAGTATTTATCCGTGGAAGAGTGTCAGAAGAAGACGATGCTCCCAGTAAACTGATCTGTGAATCGGTCATTCCGTTTGAACAGACAAAGAAGGAACTGTGGCTGCAATATCCGGATAAAGAGACGTATCTGGCACAGGAAAAAGAACTTTTTGAGCTTCTGAACTCATCGGAAGGACAGGATGCAGTCATTGTGTACTGCCGGAAAGAAAAGGCTGTAAAACGCCTGCCCGCGGGAAGAAATGTAAGCGTGGATGTACGATTATTAAGCAGAATGACGAATTATCTTGGGGAATCTTGTGTAAAAGTTAGAGAAATACCCATTGAAAGGAATTGTTAATTCATGTACAATGGTCTCGGAGATAATAAGGTAATAGTATTAAATAATACAATGGAGGAAGAATCATGGCAGACAAAGTAATACGTACGATAGGTGTATTGACAAGTGGAGGTGATGCTCCGGGTATGAATGCAGCAATCCGTGCGGTTGTTCGAACAGCATTAGGAAAAGGCCTGAAAGTCAGAGGTATCAGAAAAGGATATCAGGGACTTCTGGATGAAGAAATTATTGATCTGTCCGCCAGAGACGTGTCTGATACAATTCAGCGTGGAGGAACTATTCTTCAGACAGCGCGCTGTGAAGAGATGCGTACCGAAGAGGGGCAGCAGAAGGCAGCCGCTATTTGTAAAAAATATGGAATTGACGGTCTGGTAGTCATCGGTGGAGACGGATCATTTGCAGGAGCTCAGAAGCTTGCCAATCTGGGAATTAATACAATCGGTATTCCTGGAACCATTGATCTGGACATCGCATGTACAGAATATACAATCGGATTTGATACAGCTGTAAATACGGCGATGGAAGCAATCGATAAAGTACGTGATACTTCTACTTCTCACGAGAGATGTTCTATCATCGAGGTTATGGGAAGAGATGCCGGATATCTGGCTTTGTGGTGTGGTATCGCCAACGGTGCAGAACGTATTCTGATGCCGGAAGAGCATGATTATAACGAAGAGGCAATCGTTGCAGATATTCAGGAATGCAGAAAACGTGGAAAGAAGAATTACATTATCATCAATGCAGAAGGTGTCGGTGATTCTTTAAATATGGCAAAGAGAATTGAAGAAGCTACTGGTATGGAGACCAGAGCAACTATCATCGGACACATGCAGCGCGGCGGAAGCCCGACATGTAAAGACAGAGTGTATGCCTCTATCATGGGTGCAATGGCGGTTGATCTTCTGATCGCAGGAAAGTCCAACCGTGTAGTAGGATACAGACATGGCGAATATGTAGATTTTGATATTAATGAAGCTCTGAAGATGCAGAAGGGAATTCCGGCATATCAGTATGAGATTGCCAAGGAATTAGCACTGTAATAAAAGCGTAAGTAAAGCGGGAGCCCCGTTCCATAGCCGGATTTTTGCTATGGAACGGGGCTCATTTGGCAGAATGAGAAAAGTGGAGGTTTTATGAGTATTCTGAATGTGGAACATTTGTCGCATGGATTTGGAAACCGTGCAATCTTTGAAGATGTGTCTTTCCGTTTGCTTAAGGGAGAACATATCGGTCTGGTAGGTGCCAATGGGGAAGGAAAATCTACCTTTATGAATATCATCACCGGAAAGCTCAGGCCGGATGAGGGGAAGATCGAGTGGGCGAAGAATGTGAAGGTCGGATATCTGGATCAGCATGCGGTTCTTACCAGAGGAATGACCATAGGGTCTGTTCTTCGAAGCGCTTTTGAACCGTTATTTGATATGGAAGCGCGGATGAATGAAATCTGCGACAAGATGGGAGATGCAGATGAAAAACAGATGGAAAGCTATATGGAAGAGCTGGGAGTCATTCAGGATCTTTTAATGAACCGGGATTTCTATCTGATTGATTCAAAAGTGGAGGAAGTTGCAAGGGCTTTGGGACTTCTGGAACTGGGGCTTGATAAAGATGTAACAGATCTGTCCGGAGGACAGAGGACAAAAGTACTGCTTGGAAAACTGCTTCTTGAAAAGCCGGATATCCTGCTTCTGGATGAGCCGACAAACTATCTGGATGTGGAGCATATCACATGGCTTAAGAGGTATCTGCAGGAATACGAAAATGCATTTATTCTGATCTCTCATGACATTCCGTTTCTGAATAGTGTGATTAATCTGATCTATCATATGGATAATCTGCAGCTTACGAGATATGTCGGAGATTATGACAAGTTCCAGGAAGTATATGCCATGAAAAAATCCCAGCTGGAGGCGGCTTACAACAAGCAGCAGAAGGAAATCGCAGAGCTTAAGGACTTTGTTGCAAGAAACAAAGCACGTGTAGCGACAAGAAATATGGCGATGTCCCGTCAGAAGAAGCTGGATAAGATGGATGTGATCGAACTGGCTGCGGAAAAACCGAAGCCGGAATTCAATTTTAAGACGGCAAGGACGCCCGGACGCTATCTTTTTACGACAAAAGATCTGGTGATCGGGTATGAAGAACCATTATCTTCTCCGCTGAATCTGGAGATGGAACGTGGAAGCAAGATCGTGCTGACAGGGGCGAACGGAATCGGAAAGACTACGCTGCTTAAGAGCCTCCTGGGTCTGATCCGGCCGATATCCGGATCGGTAGAGCAGGGAGATTACCTGGAGATCGGATATTTTGAACAGGAGATGCCGCCGGATATTGAGACCACCTGTCTGGAAGAGATCTGGCAGGAATTTCCGGGATTTACACAGTATGAAGCCCGGTCTGCCCTTGCAAAATGTGGGCTTACCACGAATCATATTGAGAGCAAGGTAAAGGTCCTCTCAGGAGGAGAGCAGGCCAAAGTCAGACTGTGCAAGCTGATCAACCGTCCATCTAATATTCTGGTACTGGACGAGCCGACCAATCATCTGGATGTGATGGCTAAGGACGAACTGAAAAGAGCGCTGATCGAATACAAGGGAAGCATTCTGATGGTGTGTCATGAGCCGGAGTTCTATGACGGCATTGCAACGGACGTGTGGGACTGTACCAGATGGACCACGCGATTGGTATAAGGCAGGAACAAAACGTAAAAAAGGAGGAACTGACATGTTAGTTTTGGTATATCGGAAATGCAGCACATGCCAGAGAGCATTGAAATGGCTGGAGGAGCACAAGGTGGAATTTGAGGAACGTCCAATCGTTGAGGACAATCCTTCCTACGAAGAACTGAAGGCATGGTACGAAAAGAGCGGACTTCCACTGAAAAAATTCTTCAATACCAGTGGAATGTTATACAAGGAAATGAAATTAAAAGATAAGCTGGCAGAGATGAGTGAAGAAGAACAGCTGAGACTCCTGGCAACGAACGGCATGCTTGTAAAAAGGCCATTGGTGATCGGAGAAGACTATGTGCTGGTCGGATTTAAGGAGAAAGAGTGGGAGACAGTAATTTAAAATAGCTCCGTCTGGTAATCAGTCGGCCCTGCTTTTGCAGCCTGCTGATCTCCGCAGACATGGCACTTCGTTCAACACCCAGATAGTCGGCGAGCTCCTGACGATTGAAGGGAATTATAAATTCGGACGAATGATGAAGCTTTGCCTGGTCACTTAAGTAGGCCATGATTTTTTCACCGGTTGTTTTGTGTGAGCTGTAACTGAGCTTCTGATTTAAAAGCATATTTTTCCCTGCGACAATTTTCAGCAGGTTACGAATCAGAATTGAATGGAATGCACATGTCTTACTGCATTCACCAAAGAGCATGCTACGGTCCAGAAACAGGATGTATGCTCTGCTGGTCGCAAGAATATCTACCGGAAGTTCTGCAGCTTCGGCGCAGGCAAATGCTTCTGCGAACATGTCCCCGGCATGGAATGAAAAATTAATGTTCCGGTTTCCGTAATAATCATCCTGAAGGACATGAATCTCTCCTTCCAGTACGATTCCGATAAAATCAGCTGCATCTCCCTCCAGGCGGATATATTCACCCTTCTCATAGGAAGAAGCGGTTGATTTTAATCTGTTCAGTATGACAGGAATGTCATTTCTGTTAATTCCATCAAATAATGCTAGAGTCTCAAGCAGCTCCAGATATTTTTCCATAACTTCTCCTCTTTTTGTTGGAAATCCAACATACATTTTAATCTGATTCTAGTATGATCATATGGAAAAGTAAAGAGGAGGATGTAAAAAATGATCAGAAAAATTATCCATATAGATGAAGAAAAATGTAACGGATGCGGACTCTGTGCAAATGCATGCCATGAAGGAGCCATTGATATGATAGACGGTAAGGCGAAGCTTGTCAGAGAGAACTTCTGCGATGGTCTGGGAGACTGTCTTCCGGAATGTCCGACAGGTGCAATTACATTTGTGGAAAGAGAGGCGCCGGAATATGATGAGGCTGCCGTTGCAAGAGCAAAGCAGGAGAAACAGCAGAAAGAAAACGGGGTACTTCAAAACTGGCCGGTTCAGATCAAACTGGCACCGGTTCAGGCACCTTACTTTGATGGGGCGAATCTCCTGATCGCAGCGGACTGCAGTGCATATGCGTATGCAGCTTTTCACAGGGATTTTGTCAAAGGGAAGATTACCCTGATCGGATGCCCGAAGCTGGATTCGATTGATTATAGTGAAAAACTGACACAGATCATAAAATGCAATTCGATTGCAAGTGTGACAGTGGTCAGAATGGAAGTCCCGTGCTGCGGTGGTATAGAATATGCAGTAAAGAGAGCCATTGAAAACAGCGGGAAATTTATTCCGCAGCAGGTAATCACTGTTGGAATCAAGGGAGAGATCCTACAGGCAAAATAAAAGGAGGAGAAGCATATGTACAAAAATATTGAAAAACAGGTGAAGCTGGAATTAAAGGATCAGGTGGACTATCTGGATGGACAGGTGGTCAGCAAGACACTGGTACAGAATAATCTGGTCAGTATGACGTTGTTTTCATTCGACAAAGGTGAAGAGATCTCCACGCATGCATCCGGAGGGGACGCCATGGTGACTGTTCTGGAGGGAAAAGGACGCTTTACCGTAGCGGATGAAGTGTTCTTCCTGGAAGAAGGAGAGACACTGATCATGCCGAAAGGAATTCCACATGCGGTATATGGGGAAGAGAGATTTAAGATGCAGCTGGTGGTATCATTTTAAAACAGAATAGATATCATGAATTATATATAGAAGAAAAAGAGTGGACTGCGATCATGCAGTGTGCTCTTTTTTTGTCGTTTTAAGAAAAAGATTGTAGAAAAAAGCACAAGCTGACAAGATGTATATTATAGATTATAAATAATCGTTAAAATATTTTTTATCAAATAAGAGAAAAAAGATCATGAATTTGTGAGAAATAGTCAAAAAAATAACTTTATAAATAATAAATTATTGCGTATTGACGAAATACAATGTTTGCTTTATAATTCGAAATCAAAAGAAACCAAATATGGAGAAATGAAAGTGGAGGGACAAAATTATGTCTTACGTTGATGACGTTATTGCAAGCGTTTCTGCTAAGAACGCAAATGAGCCAGAATTCATCCAGGCAGTAGAGGAAGTACTGGAGTCTTTAAGACCAGTCGTTGAACAGGATGACAGATATGAGAAAGCTGCAATCCTGGAAAGAATGTGCGAACCGGAAAGAATCGTATCATTCCGTGTTCCATGGGTAGATGACGAAGGCAAAGTACAGGTAAACCGTGGATTCCGTGCACAGTTCAACAGCGCGATCGGACCTTACAAAGGAGGAATCCGTCTGCATCCTACCGTAAATCAGAGTATTATTAAGTTCCTTGGCTTTGAGCAGACATTCAAAAACTCTCTTACAGGTCTTCCGATCGGTGGTGGAAAAGGCGGCAGTGACTTTAATCCAAAAGGAAAATCAGATGGAGAGATCATGCGTTTCTGCCAGTCATTTATGACAGAGCTTTATCGTTACATCGGCGGTGATACAGACTGTCCGGCAGGTGATATCGGATGCGGCGCAAAAGAGATCGGTTATATGTTCGGATTCTATAAGAGAATTATCGGAAGATATGACAATGGAGCATTATCCGGAAAAGGAATTCCATATGGCGGAAGTCTTGGAAGAACAGAAGCAACCGGACATGGAGCTGTATACTTTACAGAGAAATTGTTCGAGTCTCTTGGAAGAACAATCAAGGGAACAACATTTGCACTTTCCGGTTTTGGTAATGTTACATGGGGCGTTGCAGATATGATCAATAAACTTGGCGGAAAAGTAGTAACTGTATCCGGACCAGACGGATATGTATACGATCCGGATGGAATCTCAGGTGAAAAAGTAGATTACCTTGTTGAGATGAGAAGTTCACTTCGTGACCGCTGTGAGGATTACGCAGATAAGTATGGCTGCGAGTTCCACAAGGGAGAGAAACCATGGGGACGCGTAAAGGCCGATATCTATATGCCATGTGCTACACAGAACGAGATTGCGCTGGAAGATGCAGAGCGTATGGTGGCTGAAGGAACTTGCAGCGTTCTTGTTGAGGTTGCAAATATGCCTACAAGAGCAGAAGCAGTGAAATGTCTGAAGGATGCAGGATTCGTAATTGCTCCTTCCAAGGCTGTTAACGCCGGTGGAGTTGCCGTATCTGCACTTGAGATGAGCCAGAATGCAATGAAACTGTCATGGACAGAAAAAGAAGTGGATGACAGACTGAAAAATATTATGTACAATATTTTCAATAACATTGATGCAGCAGCAAGAGAGTATGGAATGGAAGGCGACCTGATTGCCGGAGCAAATATCGCGGGATTTAAAAAAGTTGCAGATGCAATGCTTGCACAGGGAATTTTCTAAAAAATACAGAACTTGACGGAGAGAAAAAGAAAAATATGAGCCTTGTGTCAGCCCGAATGTGAAAAGGCTGGCGCAAGGCTTATGGGCGTATTGAGAGAATCGTTACTTGTAATGAAAGTCGAAAAAAAGGTGGGAAAATATGTCGGCGATTTTAGAACAGGAATTTTTAAAGACTCTGCAGCAGCGGATGACGAATAAGGATTTTTTGAAAAAAACAGGAATCAGAAAGAAACAGATCATGACGATCCTGAGAGAAGGAAACTGGAGCAGGATCTTTGAGGAGGTTTTTGAAAAAAGTCCTTCAGTATCATGTGAAAAAACAGCGGAATTATGCGCGGATATCACAAAAAAGATCGGTGGAATATCCGGTCAGGAACTACTCAGATATGTCTATGACTGGACAAGAGCTGTCATGTTCCCTGAGAACTTTCAGGTACATAAAACACCAGAGTGTGAAAAAGCAAGAAAGTTTTATTGTGAGCTTTTGCATATCTTGCTGGAGATGGAAAAGGAACATAAAGAATTTGTACCGACGAGACAGTTCGGGCTTCTGCCTTATGAGATCTCGGAGGGGGAAGATGCAGATACAGGACGTGAATACCAGATATTTCTTGATCTGATGGAAGAGCAGTACATGCTGGAGTTCTATCGTATCTCTGCGGAGATCACACCGTTTGATTCTCTGGGACATGTGGCAGGAGTTCATTATGTGGCTATGCATGTGGCAAAGCAGCTGAAAGAACTGGGCAAGCCGGTGGATTTAAAATTGATGTCAGGAGCTGCGGCACTGCATGACATTGGCAAATTCGGCTGCCGTGAAAAAGAACTCAGACGTACTCCATATCTCCATTACTATTATTCTGATGTCTATACGCAAAGATTTAAGATGCCGGAGATTGGTCATATTGCGGTGAACCATTCCACATGGGATCTGGAGCTTGATGAGCTGTCGATCGAGAACCTGATCCTGATCTACGCAGATTTTCGTGTGAAAAGTACAAGAGATGCGAACGGAAAAGAAGTGGTACATTTTTACTCTCTGAAAGAATCTTTTGATGTAATTCTGAATAAGCTTGATAATGTGGATCAGGCAAAGGAAAATCGTTACAGGCTTGTATATGCAAAATTAAAAGATTTTGAAAATTACATGGAAAACTTCGGGGTAAATACGGATCTGACATGCGAGAAACCGACAGCAGTCAGTCACCCGGATTTTGTATTGATGAGTCAGAACCAGTCTGTGCGTGAGATCAAATATACTGCCATTGAGCATAATATTTATGTCATGACAAGAATGAACAGTATCACGGCACTCCGTAACATTCTGGAGGCTGCAAGAAGCGAAAAGAACTGGAGAAATACCCGCGCTTATGTAAATATTTTTGAAGAGTATTTTACATACATGAATGAAAAGCAGATCAATATGACGCTGCAGTATCTGTTTGAACTTCTTCTCCATTCTGAAGTGGATATTCGCCGGCAGGCTTCTTATCTGTGTGGAAAGATCATTGCAAAATATGAAAAAGAGTACCGCAAGGAACTTCCGCAGGATGTAGAACTTGAAAATAATTCGGTCAGTGCGTTTCAGGTATTTAACCGCCTGATCAAGGCGATCCTGTATCCCGATTATACTGTGACAGAGCAGCACAGGGAGTGGCTTGGAAGATGCCTGAAGAGAATTATTGTTGCGGTACAGACAGAATGCAGAAGTGAGAAAGAAGGAAAGCAGTTTCTTGAGGTATTCCTGCGTTTCTTTGAAAAGCATGACTATGAAAGAAAGACAGCTTTTATACTTCTGGAAGCAGCAGAATATGTAAGATTTTCCATGCTTGACGAAAAAGAGATCAGGACACTTCTCGGGTTCGCAGAGTTCTATGCCGAATGCGAGAACATTGAGGAAGGAATCCGTGTTCTGCAGTTTCTGAGAAAAGCAGCCGCTTCCGGAATACCAAAATATCTGATTCAGCCTGAGGCTGTCCGGATATTGGAGAAGGTGAAGGGGAAAAATGCAGGGCTTCAATTTGTGGCATATAAGCTGCGGTTGGAAATCGGTCTTGCAGTTTCGAACAGGGAAGAAACAGAGCACATGCTGTTTGACAATGAAAGCCTGTTTTCCCAGATATTCCTGGAAAATATGAAAGTGGCAACCAGCAGAATGATCAAAAAAGCCAATATTGAGTTGCTGGGAGATGTATTGAAAATGGGAGATCCGGTGCGAATCTCACGAATCGCCGTTCATCTGACTAATCTGTTCAGTGCAAGCCGTACACTCGTAGTGCGGGAATGCTGTGGAGATCAGCTGGTTCAGATGATGCCGTTTCTTTCTTCTGACCAGAGAAACGAAATTGTGCTTGAGATGGCAGAAAGTCTTGGATCCGGAGAATTTCAGTATGTAAGATATGTACCTCTGTACCTCGGAAAAATGGCGATGTATCTGTATCCGGAGGAGTTGGACGAGCTGATTGGTGATACATTGACAAAATATATCAACAGCAGTGATATGACTGCTGTAATGTATACCCTTCATACGATTGGTGTCATGGTGGAGCATTATCCGGAATACGTGAAATATGGAGAACCGGAGGAAGTCCACATTAACCGCAGAAAAGGACTTCTCGGACTTCTGATGAAAGGTCTGTCCCATTACCAGGAAGTAGTCAGTGTAGACGCATTGACGGTAATCGGCAGAGACATATTCGGTTCGGATATCCTGACTGTGGAAGAGAAACGGGAAATCTTTGCGGAGATCCAGAAGCAGATGCTGAGCGCCATTGCAGAACAGTCTCAGAAGGAAATTGCATTTTTCGGAAGGGCGTCGTCTCTCAGAAAGATCTACAGCTTTATTACAGAGTATGAATTTGCCAATGGAGAATTTGATATTAAAGACAATCCGAAGATTGCATTTTTCCCGGGGACATTTGACCCGTTTTCCATCGGACATAAGGAGATTGTCCGTGAGGTCAAAAAACTGGGATTTGAAGTATATCTGTCCGTAGATGAATTCTCATGGTCGAAAAAGACACAGCCCAAGCTCCTGCGGAAAAAGATCATTCAGATGTCGGTTGCGGACATGGGAGATGTCTATCTGTTCCCGTGTGACATCCCGATCAATATTGCCAATCCGCGTGACATGAAGCTTTTGAAAAGGCTGTTTCCGGGGAAGGAAGTATACCTTGTTGCCGGCGCTGATGTGATCGAGGGAGCATCCGCATACCGGCAGGAGGCAGAAGAAGGTTCAGTTCACTATTTTAAACACATACTGTTCAGCAGAAAAACGCTTCGGAGCGGATGGACAGGGGTGGTACAGGATAAAGTTTTTGGAGATTGTCTGTATCTGAAGTTGAGTCATGAATATGACGAAGTAAGTTCTTCCAAGATTCGTGAAAATATTGACAGAAACAGAGATATTTCCAATCTTGTGGATCCGCTTGCGCAGCGCTTTATAGCTGAGCGCAGTCTGTACCTGAGGGAGCCCAAATATAAGAAGACGGTAAGCAGGCAGAATATACTGATGCAGACGACATTGAATCTGTCGGAAGATATGAAAAAACAGTTCCAGTGGACGATCGACAAGGAGAATGTACTTCGCTGCGGTCTGGCAAAAAATGCAAAAGTCGGAGATCGTGGTATCTGGATGGAGGGGGAAGACGGAAGTATCTCCTGCGGAGCATTCTACCGGGAGGTTCCGCTTGGCAAGATCTATGAGGAGTTCCGGAATGAGGAAACGGTTGCAAAAATCCGCCGTCTTGCTTCCGGAAAGCTTGTGGTTCTCTACGCTCTTTTTGCAAAGAAAAACGAGAAATCCGAAAAGAATCTGGAACTGATGCTCAATGAGCTGATCGCCTCCTGCCTGAAGGAAGGATTTACACATATGGTCATTCATTTTGGCGATCGGAGCAAAAAGATGAATGCGATGGTAGAAGAGATACTCTTCCGGCATGGATTCGTGAAGATTCAGAATCAGGCAGAAGATCTGGACGTGTATTTTGTAGATATGAGTTTCCCGATGGTCGCAGTGCAGGATACAGAATCCATTATCAAAGATCCGTTCAATACCAATAAGAATGTCAGACAAGTACTGGTCAAAACACAGAAACAGTTCCTTATGGCATTGACAAGGCTGTATCCCGGAAGTCTGGTGATTTCCTTTGACTCAGAATATATGAGTTATCAGATGCTGGAGATGGTCGTAAGTGAAAATAATGTATCAGCGCGCAAGATTGACGGAGAGACACTGGGAAGCAAGATGTGTATTCCGTACGGCAAGCTTATGAGAGAGTTGATCGTGCCAAATACCGTTACGAAAGCAATCTATACAGAAAGAATCTTCAATGCGGATGCTTCTGAGTTCGGAATTGCAGAGTATCCGAATTATCCGTCGCTGAAGACACAGATCAAAACGATTGAATCTTTTTCAAGGCCGGTCATCCTTGTGGACGATATTCTGCACAACGGCGAGTGGCTGAGAAAGCTTTATCCGATGATTCAGGAAGGAAATGTAAAAGTTGATAAACTGATCGTAGGCGTTCTGTCCGGGCGAGGCACAGATATGGCGGCGATCCATGATATTCCGGTAGACAGTGTATACTTTATCCCGAATATGAGAGAATGGTTTTCAGAGGTGACCATGTATCCGTTCCTTGGAGGAAACTATATTGAAACGGACGGAAAACCGCAGGCAGGACGCATTCCGTCTCTGAACCAGATCATGCCGTATACCTTCCCACCGTTCTCATTTATGGAGGACGTTACATGGGATGCATACTATGAATTCTCCAATGCATGTCTGGGAAATACACTGGAGATCTTATGTGTTCTGGAGGAAGAATATCAGAAGATGTATCAGAAGAATCTGACGCTTGGAAGACTGAATGAAGTCATCCGTGAGACGTATTACATTGATCAGGGGGAAAACCTGACTTATGATATGCAGGTACCTGCATCAAGTTATGTCAGAAATGATATACTGAAAATGAAGCGCCTGCGGAAAATGCAGGATTAAAGGGGGACAGACAGTATGAGTACATTGCTTGACCTGGTGGGAGAAGAAAGATATAAAACATATAAAGAACAAGAGAAAAATCCATTAAAACAGGCTGCACAAAACAGGCTGCGGGTACATATCCTTGCAGTTGGTGATGTGGGCTCTACGATCCTTCTGGCGCTGAAGATGCTGGGAGGAGACGTGATCCGTGAAATCGGAATCTGTGATCTGAATGAGAATCAACTTGCAAGACTGGAGATCGAGATGAACCAGATCGCATATCCATGGGATTATGACAGACTTCCGAAAGTAAAGATCGTAGGACCAGATGAGCTGTTTTCCTGTGATGTCTTTGTGTTCAGTGCGACAAAAGGAATCGCAGCGGTCGGCTCGCAGGTGAAAGATGTCAGAATGGCACAGCTGGAAGCCAACCGGGAGTTGATCGGAATCTATGGAAGGATGGCAAGAAAAGCCAGATTTGAAGGGCTGTTTGCGGTGGTTTCGGATCCGGTAGATCTGTTGTGTCACGCGGCCTATCAAAGTTCGAATACCGATGAGACAGGAACATTTGACGGACAGGGACTTCGCCGGGATCAGGTTCGCGGCTATGGACTGGGGGTCATGAATGCAAGAGCCGCTTACTATGCAGGAAAGGATCCGAAGTATGCACAGTTTTTGAAAGAAGGACGTGTATTCGGTCCTCACGGACAGGATCTGATCGTTGCCGACAGTATCTCGAATTACAACGAAGAACTGTCACAGGAACTGACAGATCTTACGGTAACGGCCAATCTGAAGGTCCGGGAGCTGGGCTATAAGCCGTATATTGCCCCGGCACTGTCCTCGGCGGCAATTTCCATATTGCTTACCATACGCGGAGAATATCATTACAGTGCCGTACCTGTTGGAGAGGTCTGGTTTGGTTGTAAAAACCGTCTGATAGATTCGGGAACAGAGGTAGAACTTCTGGAACTTCCGGAAAAGTTATATCAGCGGATAGTAAAAGCGTACAAAAATCTGGAGGCGTTGATTTGAGAAACGTAATATGTATATGCCTTGCAGAGGGAAATGGACATGAGAGATATCAGAAACTGATCCATTGCCTGAAGACAGAAGACGTAATATTTCTGCAGGGAAAAGAGAGTGTGGAAGAACTGTTCTCTCTGCAGGAGAAAGAAAAAAGAGCGGTTATATTCCTGATCTATATGGACAATACCGGGATAAATCTGGAGCTGGATGCGGTTTTGAAGAAAATTGTATCCGTTCCGAAATGTCTGGAAGGATTATCTGCAGGTATCATTACCGTGGGAGACGGAGAACTGTATACAAAAGAGGCGGCGCGAAAGACCGCATTTGTACTGAACAGAGCCGGCTGTATCATACATGGAAAAGCATTTACAGAGGTGACCGGCTCCATGCGTAATATGAAGAATCAGGCAGCGTACCGGAAGGTTTCTCTGGAGGAAGCTTTTCTGGAATGCGCAAAAGAGACGATTGCGGAGGCTGCAAAGGTTCCGGAGCATACTGCTGACAGAAAGATCAGACGCCTGACCTGCATACACTCCAGCATAGAAGTGAAGTCAAATACGTATGCTTACTGGAAACTGGTCAGAGAGCAGCTGGTTCGACAGAAGAGCGATATTGAGATATCAGAGATTAATCTTTATGGGGAAGAGATCCGGGATTGCAGAGGATGTTCTTTCCAGATCTGTCAGAGTCTGGGAGAGCAGCGCAGGTGTGTCTTCGGTGGGATCATGACAGAAAAGATATATCCTGCGATTGAACAAAGTGATGCAGTTGTACTGCTGTGTCCGAATTATAATGACGCCATAGGGTCTAATCTGTGTGCCTGTATCAACCGACTGACAGCGCTTTACAGAAGTATGGATTTTTCGGGAAAATATCTGTATGTGATCGTTGTTTCAGGCTATTCCGGAGGAGAAATTGTTGCAGAGCAGGCGATTGATGCAATGGTTCTGAACAAGGGATTTACCCTGCCAAAATATGCAGTGGATATACAGATGGCTAATCTTCCCGGAGAAATATTGGAAGAAGAGGGAATCAGCGACTGTGCTTTTTCTTTCGCAAAAAGAATCGTATAACGGAAAGATACAATGCGTGAGGCTTCCTGTGGGAGGCCTCATATGTTAGGTTAAAAAAATGACATTGCCTTAACAATGAGAAGAAGACCCGTAAGCGCCTGTTTCAGGCGAAAAAGTGCAAAAGCTGACAAATTATTGACAAAAAACACAAAAAAACAATCACTGATTTTTGCCAATAATCTTTAAATAAACTATTGGCAAAATTATTGACATCAAGCTAAAAGAAGTTTATAGTTGAAAACAGCAAAGGCAAGGGCGCCGGAAAAGAGAAGAAAAGGTGTGCTGTCTTTTTTTATACTTTATAATATTATTAATAATAAATTATTGATTATCAAAAGGAAAGAGAGGATTTTCTCATGAGACTGAAAGACACTGGACTCACAGCACAGGAATTAAAAGACATGGTAAACAAGTACATGGTGGAAACATATGAAAGATATGATTTCATCGCTGAAAGAGCGGAAGGCATGTACATTTACGATGAAGAAGGAAATGCATATCTTGATTTTTACGGTGGTGTAGCTGTTAACAGCCCTGGAAACAGAAACCCGAAAGTAGTAGCAGCTATCAAAGATCAGGCTGATGACATTATGCACACATTCAACTATCCATACACAATTCCGCAGGCACTTCTCGCAAAGAAGATCTGTGATACAATCGGAATGGATAAGATCTTCTATCAGAACTCTGGAACAGAAGCTAATGAGTGTATGATCAAAATGGCAAGAAAATATGGTGTTGATACATACGGACCGAACAGATATGAGATCATTACAGCAAAACGCGGTTTCCACGGAAGAACATACGGTGCAATGTCTGCAACAGGACAGCCGGACAGCGCGATCCAGAAGGGATTCAAGCCGATGCTTCCAGGATTTACATATGCAGAATATAACAATCTTGAAGACTTCGCTTCCAAGATTACAGAGAACACAATCGCAATCATGATCGAACCAGTACAGGGCGAAGGCGGTGTACGTCCGGCAACTCAGGAATTCATCGAAGGACTGAGAAAGCTTTGTGATGAGCATGATATGCTGCTCCTGTTCGACGAAGTTCAGACAGGATGGGGACGTACAGGTGCTCCAATGGCATTCATGGGATATGGCGTAAAACCGGACTGCGTATCTATGGCAAAAGCTATGGGTGGCGGAATGCCGATCGGTGCATGCTGTGCAACTGATAAAGTAGCAAAGGCATTTACTAGAGGAACACATGGTTCTACATACGGTGGACATGCAATTGCATGTGCAGCAGCTTACGCTTCAATCTCTGAGATTCTTGACAATGACTTAAGCAAGAATGCAAAAGAGATGGGTGAATACATGAAAGCAGAGCTTGCAAAACTTCCTCATGTAGTAGAGGCAAGAGGACGCGGACTCTTAGTTGGATGTGAATACGATCTTCCGATCTCTGTAGAAGTAAAACATGGATGTCTTGACAGAATGGCACTCATTACAGCAATCGGTGACAGAGTAAACCGTATGATCCCACCACTTACTGTTACAAAGAAACAGATTGATGAGCTGATTCGTATCATGCGTGAAGCAATTGAAGAAGCAGCAGCAAAATTAGAAGCATAGTATAGATTAATTCGATAACACAGAACCCCCTTAATTTGAGATAAGCAGATTCTACATGTATGCCAGCGTGTAGAAGCTGCTTATCTTATTTTGTAACAATATGTGATGATTATAAATTCAATTGTGATTAGCTGTATGAGGTGTTAGAATATTAGGGAATGGAAACAGATGAATATATCAGAGCTTCTGACCATGTGAAAAGTGAGTTTTAGTATGAATAGTTTTGAAATTGAAATGAAACTTCCGGTTTTCAGTCTGGAAGAAATCAAAGAAAAGTTAATATGGAAAGGATTCCAGGAAGAAGCTACTGTCCGCGAAAGTGATATGTATTACAACAGTGAGCATCATGATGTGAAGAAGCTGGGTGAGGCACTTCGAATCAGAAAGAGTACAGATCTGTTTAATGGTCAGACACAGGCCCAGCTGAATTTCAAAGGGAAGAAGATGGATCAGGTATCCATGTCCAGGCAGGAATATGAAACTGCAGTGGCTGATCCGGAGTGTACGGAGAAGATATTGATCGCATTGGGATTTGAACCGGTGGCCGGTGTACAGAAAACCAGATGTTACATGAAGAAAAATGAGATGACGGCATGCCTGGATCAGGTAGACGGACTTGGAAGTTTTCTGGAACTGGAAGTGATCGCATCAGAAGAGTCCATGAGGGAAATATATTTGCGGGAGATGGAGAGGTTACTGACGGAACTTGGACTTTCCATGGCAGATACCGTGAGGACATCTTATCTGGGGATGTTGTACGCAAAAAAACAGAATGAAGAATAATGACATATAGCAGAGGGTTTTGAATAGGAATGGGCGCTATAATATGATCAATTACGATGAATGAAAGCAGGAATAACATTTTGAAATCCAATTATACAATTGAATATTATAATGCAAATGCACAGAAGTTTGTGAATGGAACGGTGTCTGTTGAATTCGAGGAAATGCAGAATCGATTTTTAGATAAGTTAAAAGAAGGATCCAGCATTCTTGATTTTGGATGTGGATCCGGAAGAGATGCGAAGTATTTTCGGGAGCGTGGATATGAAGTGACTGCGATTGACGGCTCCGAGGAACTTTGCAAAATTGCGGGTGATTATGCAGGTATTCCGGTAAATTGTATGCTGTTTCAGGAGCTGGATGAAAAAGACAGATATGACGGAATATGGGCATGTTCCTCCATCCTTCATCTTTCAAAGGATGAATTGAAACGCGTGATCATAAAGATGGCAGAGGCGCTTAAAAGCAATGGAATTCTGTATACCTCTTTCAAATATGGTACGTTTGAAGGCAAGCGAAAGGACCGGTATTTTACCGATATGACAGAAGAAGCATTTGCGGTGTTGATTCGTGATATTCACGAATTAGAGATTGAAGAGCAATGGATCACATCAGATGTACGTCCGGGGCGAGGCGAGGAAAAATGGCTTAATCTGATTTTGCGGAAAAAATAAATAATGTTGAAATTGAACCTACGGATGTAAAAAGGTTGATCTAATATTCAATAATATCATATCTATGGCCGGATGTTGTGTGGACGTAAGAAACTGCAACGTCCGGTTATCGAAACAATCAATAATATTCAGGCCAATTCAGGCAAAAATCTATAAGAGATGCAGAGGAATTCTATAGGTGAATATATTTTTTTATATGTAAGAAATGTTATAATAAACCAGACAAACATCAGAAAAGGTGCGTCGGGAAAAAGGAAAACTGTGATCCGGCATCCGATCGGAAAGGAATTAGAATATATGGCAACATCAAAAGATTAACCGACAGAATCTGTGCTTCGTTTTATGCCGGATGCGGACAGGGGTTATCCTTATGAGGGATCGAAGACATTGATGGTAATTGTAGATGATGTGGAAAATATAGAATTGATGGAGAAGGTCCTGAAAGCAATGTATGAAGAATTGCCTGAGCCGAAGATAAAGAGAAAGAAAGTATGATCTCAGATTGTGAAAATCTGAAAGTAAAGGAAGAAACTGAATTTAGACTGGGGCGGATTATGAAGAATAATGCAGTATACAATATTAAAGATGTGTTACGGTCCGTGCAAACTGGACAATCACTTGTAGATAAAGGTCTTGGCATTCCTGCCAGTTCCAAGATGTGTGGTGGAATCGCTGATTTATCATTGATGATTCCGGAAACGGTTACTTTGTTTGTTGCACCATTGGCCTGTTGCAGACATGTGACAACACACAGATGGCAGCGAACAGACAGAATGTTTGCACTTGCAATTGAAGAAATTGAGGTTGTAAATGGAACACATCTTGACAAAATTCGACAGGCGGTCTTGGAAATATATGAATATTGTAAAGTTAAACCTAAAATGATTGTCATATGTGGATCCTGTATTGATCGTTTGGCAGCAAGTGATCTGGAGTATGTTGCCCGTGATTTGAAAAAGAAGATTACGGCGGAAATTATTGTTACATGGGAAGACCCGGTAGCCTGCAGACAGGAGCCACCACAGGTGAGATGTTGGAAAAAGCTTATGTCAATTTGGGATCATTGTAATGAGAAAACGAATCTGGCTGTTAACCTGATCGGACGGCTTTATCCACCGACGGACACCAGCGATCTTCGCTGGCTCTTAGAAAAGGCGGGAGTGAAACATGTTCGTTATATGACGGATTGTAAAACATTTGATGAATATTGTTCTATGGGACATGCCAGCTTAAATATTGTCGGAGAAGAACTGTCGGTCAAAGTTGCCAGAGATCTTGAGAGGGAATATCAGATCCCGTATATAACGGCACTTCCAACATTTGACATCGATGCAGTTCATCAGATGTATCATTCTGTAGGAGAGATGCTTGGTATCAATATTCATGATGAGGAGATATATAAGAAGACGAAACAGGAAATCCATGAGTTCCGGGAAAGACGTAAGCAACAGCCGATTACTATGGCTGTAGGAGAGACTTTTGCAGGATCTGTTAACGGATTCCATATTGCCAGGGATATATTAAAACTGGGAATTGATGTGCAATATATCTATTCGGATGGGATGCTGGCGAAGAAAGAAGATGAAATTGCATGGATTGCCGGGAATCATCCGGACACGCAGGTGGTTTTTACGAATAGTGCTTTCAGTAGAGAAGTATTGCTGGACCCTCCGAAGGTAGATGTTGCCTGGGGAATGGGAGAAAAGTGGTTTTTGAATAAGCGGGATTGCTGGATTGATTCTGAAAAACGTGCGATTTATTGTGATTATGAAAGTATACTGTGGTTTATGAAAGAAGTGGAGGCAAAGAAGAATGAAGAATCTTTTTAAGCGACTTTCTACATTTGCAGGAGATTACAGTGGCGTCTGTAACGCAGCACATCATATGAATTGTCTTACTGTTTTACATGGTCACGGGGGATGTATCGGAGGTGTAAGCACCTGTGATGATTTTGAGCTGGATGAGCATGATATGAAGATTTTTTTTACAAAGATCAGCGAAGTGGATGCTGTTACGGGAAATGACAATAAAATCATTGATATGATCGTGCAGGCAGGAAAAGATATTCCCTGTGATTTCATTCTGCTCTGTGGGTCTCCGATTCCAATGCTGATTGGAACGGATTATCGCGCATGGAAAAGATTGATTGAAAAACGGATTGATCTGCCTGTGATTGCTCTGGATACCAAAGGATTTGACCGTTATGATAAAGGAGAAGAAGCATTATTTCATGCTCTGATTGACACTTTTACACAGGATCCGAAAAAAAAGCGTAATCGGGTGAATGTGATCGGAGACACTGCGCTTAACGGTTGGAATTCAGAGATGAGAGAATCTTTTCGTGAAACTCTTGCGCAGGAATACGAAGAGGTTCTGTTTTGGAGCAAAGATGTTCAGATGGAAGAAATATCGTCAGCTTCGGAGGCGACATTGAATATTGCAGTTTCGGTTTCAGCAGTTTCTGTTGTGAAAAAGCTTTATGAGCGATATGGTACAGCGTATCAGATTGGTATGGATTCTTACGGTTGTGTTGAAAAACAAGTTGATGATAAGCAGCCTCGATATAGAAAAAATGATTCTGAAAAGAAGATTCTTCTGGTTGGCGAACAGGTAATGATGAATGCTCTTCGTTCTTGCCTGAGAAAAGACTTTGGGGTTTTGAATGTTTCTGTAGCAACTTTTTTTCAGTTAGATAAGGAAATTGCGGAAGATGGAGATCATGAACTTTATGGAGAGGATGATTATGAGAGAATTTTAGCTGCAGAAGGAGA
Organism: Dorea sp.; assembly: GCA_016295505.1. Lineage (GTDB taxonomy): Bacteria > Bacillota > Clostridia > Lachnospirales > Lachnospiraceae > Dorea_A. The sequence continues at coordinate 2,883 of JAEDLC010000017.1, read as the reverse complement.
ATATGATGTGATTATCGGGGATCCGGAACTGAGAGTATTCGGCGGATATCACACATTTGTTGATCTTCCCCAGATTGCCGTCAGCGGACGAGTTATTTCAGACAGCATTCCAAATCTCTATGGAAAATACGGTTATGAGTTCCTGAAAAAGGGACTGAAACAATAGAGATGTGAAGGAGCATATAGGGGGATGATTCATAATGTTTGACTTAAAAGAATTTTTTCAAGAACTTGATGTGATCTATCGTGAGAGACCGAGGGAAGCAGAAGCATTTCTCCGAAAGGGACTTACGATCAGCAGTAATCTTCATGACATGGGAGCTGAGTTGGCCATTTTGAATGAATTGATTGGATACTACCGCGTGCAGGGTCCATATGAGGAGGGGGAGAAGTGCATTCGCAGTGCATTTGACCTGATTCGCTATATGGGAATCATGGGGACGATGAATCATGCGACAACCCTGCTGAATGCCGGAACTGCCAAGCGTGTGATGAAGAAGTTTGACGAGGCAGGAGATTACTATGATCAGGCCTATGAGATTTATAAGAGAGAAATTGTTGAGCCGGATTATCGCATGGCAACGTTTTATAATAATCGAAGTCTTCTGTATGCGGAAATGGGACAGCCGAAGAAGGCAAAGAAGGACTTGCTCCAGGCACTTGAACTGATTCAGCAACTTCAAGGATCGGATGTTGAGATCGCGATCACTCATGTGAATATCGGAAATATCTGTATTTCAATGAAGGATCTTGAAGAAGCAGAACACCATTTCCAGAAGGCAAAGGCTCTCTTTGAGGTGGAAGACGGCGTACGCGATCCGCATTATGCATCGATGCTTGCAGGTCTGGGAGAACTTCATTTTCATAGAGAAGACTATGGGGCTGCAGCCGAATACATGCTCCTTGCAATGGAAGAGATTAAAAAGAATTACGGGGAAAATGCGAGCTATCGGACCATAAAGAGCAATTATGAGTTGATTCTGGATATGAAGAAACGAAGAGAGGCGATACTTCGTTCAAAGATGACAGGAATGGAGATTGCAAAGCAGTATTACGAGCAATGTGGGAAGCCGATGTTAGAGAAGAAATATGCTGAATACGTGGATCGTATTGCGGTGGGCCTGATAGGAGAAGGGTCAGAATGCCTGGGGTATGATGATCAGACATCTACAGACCACGACTTTGGTCCGGGATTTTGCATCTGGCTGACAGAGAGTGACTACGAAGCGATTGGAAAACAGTTGGAGGCAGATTACAATGCGTTACCCGGAGAGTTCCTTGGGTATCCGGTAAGGAATGTGACGGAACATGGCGGCGGACGTGTGGGTGTGTGCTCTATGGATGCGTTCTATCGCAAGTATATCGGATGTGAGACACCTGAGAAGATGCGGGATTTTGACTGGCTTCGCATGGATATGTCTGCATTGAAAACAGTGACCAATGGGGAAGTGTTTGCGGATCCACTTGGTGAATTTACGAGAAGAAGAGAGGGATTTTCGAAGTATCCGGAACATATCCGGAAGAGGAAGATTGCGGAATACGTTGGTCAAATGGGACAAAGCGGTCAGTATAATTACAGTAGAATGAAAAAACGACAGGACGAGGGAGCGAGCTACCTGAGTCTTGCCACATTTACAGAGGCTGCGATCAAGGCAGCATATGTATTAAATGGACAATATGCGCCATTTTATAAATGGATGTTCCGGGGAATGGACGAGTTCGAGGTGCTTCGTGAGTTGAAGGATAAGCTTCTACAGCTGACGAGAGTGGACGCGAAAGAGGATGCCAGTGCCCTGGTGGAAGAGATCTGCGCGATGTTTGTTGCAGAGTTGAATCGGCAAGGTCTGACGAGTAGTACGGAGAACTTTTTGGAGATTCAGAGAGGAGACTTATTGCGATGAAAGAGCAGCTGATTGAGAAAATTGTAGAGCTTGAGTGGCAGCAGTTTCAAAAGGTTCAGAACGAGGGCGGAAGAGCGAGCTGTCAGGACAATCGACCTACATTTAATATTATGAGAACAAGCCAGTTTTTGGTTTGGAAAATGGAGATTCTTGAAAGTTATTATCAGGATCTTCAGGATGCGGAATCGAAGGGATGGAATCTCTTGACGGAGAAGTATGCCAGAATGATGGAAAGTACGGCTCCAGTGCAGTATGAGCAGTTGAAAGAGAGACTTCCAAAGCGAAGTGAACGAAGATTGGAACAGCAGGAACGCATGCTTAAGAAGGTGGTTTCCTGGGAGGAGGCATTTGCGAAGCAGTACCCAAGGATTGCGGGGACAGGACGTGTATTGCACACTTATGAGGATACACCGTACAGTACTTCCGTGGAGACGTATGCAAGAGGCGAGCTAAGTACTTATTCGGATCGCACAGTTGAGCTTCTGGAGAAGCTGTATGATGAACTCGAGCGCCGGGGAGACAATCTGTCGACTCTTGTCACGGAACAAATGGTGAAACTGTATGGATATCAATCGCTAGAAGACGCGGAGAAGCGATGCTTCTATTAACTATCTTTGTAAATGAACTTAGCTTTATGAACAGTTCTACACTAAACGAAAAGAAGTCCAAAATCTTCAAAGGATTTTTGAAGAACCTGACATAACTTTACAACACTTGCGATTATGAATGGCAAGTATGTGAATGCTGTTCCGCTCTATCGCCTGGAACAGCAGATGATTGACACCAGTGTTTTACTGGAAAGATGAAGTGGCATCAAGATTTGGGTATTTAGGGAGTGATATTAAGGGAACCGGAATGCCGGCAGAACAGGCTGAAGCATATGTGGATTTGTTGGACAGGCTTGGGATAAATCAGGTTTATGTTCTTTCGACATCAGCGGGTGGCAGTGTTGCAATTCGTTTTGCACTTGATTATCCGGAAA
>JAEDLC010000113.1 GCA_016295505.1 Dorea sp. | reverse complement strand
AAGCATTTGTGAGAAGGCATCTTACGGAAGAGGGATTTATATTGAAAGCAGTAGAGGAGGATCAGCTGGAGGGATTCTTCATTGCACGATATCCCGGGGATGCAGAAGACAACCTGGGGAAATACTGGGATCTGGCGAATGAAAAGCTGCATCAGGTTGCGCATATGGAATCGGCGGCGGTTCATCCGGATTATCGAGGAAGAGGGATTCAGAAGGAGCTGATGGCCCGGGGAGAAAGTATTCTGAAACAAAAAGGATATCATTATCTTATGGGGACAGCGCATCCGGATAATGTATACAGTGTCAATAACTTCTTGAAGCTTGGATATGAGATTCTTACAAAGACAGAAAAATACGGAGGCCTTCCGAGATATGTATTCGGGAAAGTGATGAGTTATTAGAATGATGAGAAAACCAGAAAGAAATTTCTGGTTTTTTTGTAACGAAAAAAAGTATGGAAGTCTGTATAGGTAAAGAAACGAGGAGGTGAGAACATTGCAACTTGAGGATGTATACAAATTATATTATCGAGATGTGTTCTATTATCTGCTGTCAATGACCGGTGATGCACAGACCGCTGAGGATCTTACGCAGGAAACGTTTTACAGGGCACTGAAATATATCGATCGCTTTAAAGGAGAGTGTCATTTTAAGACCTGGCTTTGCCGAATCGGGAAAAATGTGTATATTTCCTGGAAAAAGAAGCAAAAACGTCTCACCGGAGGGGAAGTGAATCTGGAGAATATCAATGAGACAGAAGTGAAAGTAACCGCAAGTGAAGAAAAAACCACACCGGAATCCCGGTATATTCTTAAAGAGGAGGCGTTAGCTGTTTACAGAATATTACATATATTAGAAGAACCATACAAAGAGGTATTTATACTGAGAACACTGGGAGAATTATCCTATAGAGAAATCGGAGAAATATTCGGACATGGAGAGGGTTGGGCGAGAGTTACCCATTACCGGGCAAAAATAAAGATTCAGGAAATGATGAAGGAGGAGTCATAGATGAAGGGAAAAGAATGTGCTATTGTACAGGATCTTCTGGTGCTGTATGAAGATAATGTACTTCAGGAAGAAAGCAGACAAATGGTTGAGGAGCATATACGAGGCTGTGAGGAATGTATGAAGATATATGAAAATGGCAGGAAGGATTTGAAAGTGAGTGATATTCAAAAGGAGTCTTCCGAGGAAGAACAGGCGGACCAGGCGGCGCGTATTATGAAAAAATTTAAGAAAAGGATGACTTATAAAAGCATGTCTGTCTTAGGGGTTATATTGGCGGTGATTATCCTGGCAGTTGCGGTGACCAATGAGGTTTGTAATCGTCTGTCAAATAATAACTGGGGAATTATTGGTATGGTTTATACAATACCGACAGATCAGATTAAGATAACGGAGCTGTATCGGTTGAAGAATGGAGACATCTATTGCACATTGGAATCCGATAAGAAGATTGGAATCTATCAGTATAGCGATTTTATGATACCGGAAGATGAAGTTGACCGGAATACAGATGATGCATCCCTTGAAATCTGTTTTCGTCAGCTGACACCATGGGAAAGCGGGAATCATGTAAAGTTTCATCAGATGACAGCGATATTTTCTACAGAACGTCTGGGAGTGCAGGAAGAAAGCGGAAAAGAATTTATTCAGCGCTGCAGTGAAATCAGATATCGTGGAAAGACCGAATCAGACTGTATGACCATTTGGAAAAGAGGACAGAAAGTAGAGGAAGCTCCGGAGGAGATAGAACGAAAAGCAATTGCCGAATATGTACGGAACGATCAGATAGAGGAAGCAGTTCGGGAATGTGAAAAGCTGGGTTGGGACAGTGGCGAAGAAATTGTGAAGATATATCGGGAGGACCTGAATATCAGGCAAACATATTCCAGCGGTTATGATGTTAGAGATAGTGTCGTATTTTCAAATAATTATGAGACGATATTACTGCCGCAGTATGAGAAACCTTAATTTTAGATTTGATTTTATATAGGGTTATTCTGGCCTCTTCTGTAGCGGGATATTATATCTTATGGTATAATAAAAATGTAATAACAGATAAGTGATAATCAGTGTACCATAAGTGATATTTCAGCAAAGGAGGAATTCATATGACGGAAGATCTGATAAAAGAAATAAAACATATTCAACAATGTCTGGTTAACAAAGAAGCAGAAGGAGAAGAGTGGGAAGAGAAGATGAATGCCGTCCATAAGCTTGAGGAAGTGGCGGATTATCTGAAAGATGCGCTTGGAAAAGGCATCGAATTCTAAAAATATGGAATTCTAAAAAATAGACATACGAGGGGAGTTATACATAATGACAGAGGCTTTGATATTTGACATGGATGGTCTGCTCTTTGATTCGGAACGGATCGTCCAGCGATCCTGGGAAGAGGCAGGCAATGAACTGGGAATTCCACATATGGGAGATCAGATCTACCATACGCTTGGGATGAACCGGGCCGGCAGGTATGCATATTTTGCCAGAACAATCCGGAAAGACTTTCCATTTGAAGAGTTTGGAAGACTTGCAAGTGTCAGCTTTTACAGGATCGTGGAACGGGAAGGACTTCCGATGAAGCCGGGTGCGGGAGAACTGCTGGAATATGCAAAACAGCAGGGATACAAGATGGCTGTGGCAACATCGTCGAGCAGAGCATATGCACAGAAGAATCTGGAAGATGCAGGGATAGAATCGTATTTTGACGGAGCTGTATATGGAGATATGGTGCAGCATGCGAAGCCGGATCCGGAGATCTACCTGAAAGCAGCAGAATGTATCGGTGTAACACCGGGATCCTGTATTGCACTGGAAGATGCACCGGGAGGGATTCGATCGGCGCATGCAGCCGGAATGCTTCCGGTTATGATACCGGATCTGGTGGAGCCGACGGAGGAGATTCTTTCCCTCGTATATCGGAAATTTCATTCGCTGAGAGAGGTGATTCCTTTTCTGGAATCTTTATAACTGTATCTTAATAACTGTAACAGGACGGTGCAAAATCGGGATATACACATGATATCTCTGTTTTGCCACCGCCCTGTTTTTGTGTTGAAAGAGATTAGTGATCGTTGGCCTCCCATCTTCCGGATGCACCGCATGGAAGTACAAGTCCGGAATGTGTGACCGGAAGTCCGATCTCCTGGGAATCCACATGTCCGTTCCATTTCTTTAGCTCTGTTCCGAGCATGTAGGTAAGAACTGCCGGAGCAAGTCCGGTGGTATAGGAGTTTACCAGGAAGAAGAGAGGATCATCCGACAGAATCCGGGTACACAGCTTGATCAGAGGATGGATCGCATCTTCAATCTTCCAGATCTCACCCTTCGGACCACGTCCATAGGAAGGAGGGTCCATAATAATGGCATCGTAATGGTTGCCTCTTCGAATCTCACGTTCTACAAATTTTACACAGTCATCAACCAGCCAGCGGATCGGCTTGTCAGACAGTCCGGAAGAAGCGGCATTTTCTTTCGCCCAGTTCACCATACCCTTGGAAGCATCCACGTGTGTAACACTGGCTCCGGCAGCAGCAGCGGCCAGCGTTGCTCCTCCGGTATAGGCAAACAGATTCAGCACCTTGACCGGGCGTCCGGAACTTCGGATCTTTTCAGAGAACCAGTCCCAGTTTGCGGCCTGCTCCGGAAACAATCCGGTATGTTTGAAACTGAATGGCTTCAGGTTGAATGTCAGGTCTTTATAATGAATCTGCCACTGTTCCGGCAGATCGAAGAATTCCCATTCCCCGCCGCCTTTTTTACTTCTGTGGTAGTGACCGTTCATATGCTTCCAGCCGTGTTCCGTTTTAGGCGTGTCCCAGATGACCTGCGGATCCGGACGTACCAGAAGGTACTCTCCCCAACGTTCCAGTTTTTCACCCTTACTGCAATCTATTACTTCATAATCTTTCCATTGATCTGCAATCCACATACTCTATAATCCTCTCTTTATGGCAATATTGATATACAAATACATACTGCTGTATTAGAATTTCAATAGGATTATAGCATGGTGAAAAAGAAAAGAAAAGCCGGAATTACTGTACAGGGACAGTGTCTGCGGAATTGCCGGGGATATAGACTTTTAAATTAATAATTTCAGATAGCTATCATTGAAATGAGGAATCTAGACGTAGAAAAATGCTGAAATAATTTGGTTTTTCAGATAGAATTACCTGAAAGGGATTATCTATCTGCTGAAAATGGCTAAAACCAGGAGGAATATTCATCGAGAAAAGCTTAAAATCATAATTCTATTTGCTTTCGGCACTCTAAAATGGGGAAAAAGGATGGAAAAAAGCATCTGATTTTGGCGGAAAATAGAAATCTATCTGCAAATTCACTTTACAATTTTATTCTGAGGAAGGCTCTAAAAAAGAAAAAAATATGTAATAAATATGTAACGAAAGTTATGTTTTTCGGATATATGGGTACAAGGAGGTGAGAGAATGTTAGATATGGATTTCATATATAAGGAGCACGCAGAGTTTGTATATAAATATCTGTTGTCTCTGTGTCATGAAGAGGATACCGCGGAGGAACTGACCCAGGAAACATTCTGTCAGGCGGTTCAGTCTTCCTACCGGTATGACGGCAGCTGTAAGGTCTCCACCTGGCTGTGCCAGATCGCGAAGCACCACTGGTACAGAGAACTGGAGAGAAGAAAAAAGAAAGGAATGATTCCGATCCCGGAGGCCATGACATCCGGGGAGGCTGCGCTGGATGAGAAGCTGTGTCTCAGAGAAGAAAAGATGGAATTATTCCGAAAGGTGCACATTCTGGATGAAGTATCCAAGGAAATAGTATTTCTTCGGATTACAGGAGCATTCTCGTTCAAAGAGATCGGGGAATTGTTCGGAAAAAATGAGAACTGGGCGCGCGTAACATTCTACCGCGCAAAACAGAAAATTATGAAAGGGTGAAAAATATATGAAGTGTGAGATTATCAGGGATTTATTTCCGAGTTATATAGACGGACTGACAAGCAAAGAAAGTAACCAGGCAATCGAAGAACATCTGGAGGGCTGCAGAGAATGCAGGCGATATCTGGAAGAAATGCAAAGAGAGATTGCCTCTGAAGAACTGACTCAGGAGGAGAGAGAAAAAAGGCAGAAGGAAATCCAGCCTTTGAGAAAAGTACGAAAAGTGAATCTGCGAAAGATTGGTATTGCAGTTCTGATTACGGCGATTATCTGCTTTGTAGTGCCCGGTGTCTTTGCATTTTATTCAGAATATTCAGAACGGGGACAGACGGCAGATTATGATGATGTTAGAATCTCTTATGAAAAAACAGGTGGTGTGGTGACAATTGGATTCCATCCAAAGAGAGAAGATATCCATATTGATGTAGACATGGACCTGGATCTGAGTATTCAGGAAGATCAAAAAGAAAGTATCCGAATCATAAAGGCACTTGTAAGTCCGTTCAGTCGATCGACCCGTGAAGGCGGTTACTGGGGAATTACCTTTGTCGATGAAGATACCATTCTAAGTCCGAACGGAGGAGAAACCATTGATCTGAGCGGGGATGAAACACTGGAAATACAGTTTAACGACGTTACAAAGACAGTGACGATTAAAGATCTCTATACAGAAAAAGGCATGGAAGAATTAAAATA
>JAEDLC010000016.1 GCA_016295505.1 Dorea sp. | reverse complement strand
GGTGAAATTGTCTATGGGGACGGAGGATTTTTAAAAATCCTCCGTCCCCATAGACAATTTCACCCCGCCTGAGTTACAATATCCAACAGACAATACTATGATTCAGACAAGGGAGTGTATGTTATGGGTGAACAATTAACAAAAAGTGATGTGGAGAAAATCAAGGAAGAGATTGAATATCGTAAGCTTGTAGTCCGCAAAAGAGAGCTTGAGGCTGTGAAAGAAGCCAGAGCGCAGGGGGATCTGAGTGAAAATTTTGAATATAAGGCTGCAAAACAGGATAAGAACCGGAATGAGAGCCGGATTCGTTATCTGGAAAAAATGCTGAAGAATGCGAAGATTGTGTCGGATGTCTCCAACGCGGATGAGGTTGGAATTAATAATACGGTTGATGTGTATTTTGAAGATGATGATGAACTGGAAACCTATCGTCTGGTAACGAGTATTCGGGGAAACTCGCTGCAGGGGCTCATAAGTATTGAGTCCCCGCTTGGGAAGGCAATCAAGGGACATAAAGTCGGAGACCGTGTGTTTGTGAACACAAATGGAAATGACGGATATTATGTGACTATTAAGCGGATTGATAAATCTACGGATGATTCGAACGATACGATCAGAAAATATTAGTATGTAAAAAAGAAAAGGAAAGAAAATAAAGTGAAAAAACAATTATCACAAACTAACCCGATCACAGAAGGAGTAATCTGGAAACAGGTTTTGATTTTCTTTATTCCGATTGCGTTGGGAACGGTTTTTCAACAGTTATACAATGTGGCGGATGCAGCAATTGTTGGCCGGTTTGTGGGGAAACAGGCTCTGGCCAGTGTAGGGGGATCGGCTGCAATGCTTACGAACATTGTAGTATACTTTTTCAGTGGACTTTCTACCGGTGCAGGAGTGATCATCTCTCAGTACTTTGGAGCAAAAAATCTGGAAAAACTACATAAAAGTCTGCATACAGCATATGCATTTTCAATCGTGATCAGCATGATGCTGGCGGTGATTGGCTGGTGTATCACGCCATGGATTCTTGAAGTAATGAAGACACCGGGCGATGTGATGACGGACTCGATTATATATCTCAGAATCTATTTTCTGGGATTGATTGCGACGCTCACATACAACATGGGGTCAGCAATCATGAGAGCCGTCGGTGATTCCAGACGTCCGCTTTACTATCTGATCGTCTGTAGTGTGCTGAATGTTGTGCTGGATGTAGTTTTTGTAGTGTTTTTTCAGTTGGGGATTGCAGGAGCGGCGATTGCAACTGTCATATCACAGGCTGTCTGTGCGTTGATTGTTGCGAACACACTGATGAATTCTTATCCTGATATGAAACTGGTACCGGCAAGGATCGGGATTGACAGGAAAATTTTATGGGAAGAACTTCGGGTAGGACTTCCGGGAGGGCTGCAGTTTTGTATTTCCGGGGTAACCGGCATCATATTGCAGACTGCTATCAACAGTTTTGGAACGGATACAGCAGCGGCATGGGCCGCATATAATAAGATGGATATGATCTTCTGGACGGTCTGCAGCGCATTTGGAGCGACTGTCACAACGTTTGTGGGGCAGAATTATGGAGCGGGAAAGATGAAACGTGTCTTCCAAAGTATAAAAATATGCCTGGGTCTGGCGCTGATCGTCTGCGGTGCGGCACAGATGATGCTCCTCTGGTTCTGCCGGCCGATGTTCCATCTGTTTGTAACGGATGGAAATGTGATTGATATCGGTGTATATATGATTCATTACCTTGTCCCGATATATATTTTATTTGTGTTTATGGAGATCCCTTCAGGGGCGCTCAGAGGACTGGGGGATGCAGCGATACCGACTGCCATCAATCTGGCGGGTGTTTTCCTGGTGCGTGTTCCGTGGATACTTCTGGTGCTTCCAAAGCATCATACGCTGGAGGTTGTGATGCTCTCTTATCCGATCTCCGGAATCGCATCCATGATACTGCTGATTGTTTATTATTTTATCCGGACGAGAAAAATAAAAACAGAAAACCGCGAAACGCTAAATTCGAAAGAAATATCAGAATGAATTTGCAAAATGTCTCAGAAGTAGTATAATGAATACTGTATATGAACCAGAACGGGGAGCCGGTACATGATCCGGCTGAGAGTAGGCTGAATGTGCCTTGACCCATAGACCTGATTTGGATAATGCCAACGTAGGGAAATATCGTGTATGGAATGACGGATATGCCTGTGACGGCATATCCGTTTTTTGAACTCAAATAATAAAAGCAAATAAGGAGGAATGGATGATGCTGGGAAATTGTATTGAAAATGTAAGAAGCACAGTACCACTGGTGCATAATATTACGAATTATGTGACGGTAAATGACGTTGCGAATGTGCTGCTGGCCTGCGGCGGAAGTCCGATCATGTCAGATGAGCCGGAGGATGTGGCTGATATTACATCGATCTGTGGAGGATTGAATATCAATATTGGAACTTTAAATCAGAGAAGTATCGAAGGAATGTTTGTGGCGGGAAAGAAAGCCAATGAACTGGGACATGTTGTCCTTTTGGATCCTGTTGGTGCCGGAGCAAGTGCACTTCGTACCAGTACAGCTATAAAATTAATGGATGAGATTCAGTTCGATGTGATTCGAGGCAATATCTCAGAGATCAAGACGCTGGTACAGGGAAGTGGAACAACAAAAGGTGTAGATGCGGATGTAGCCGATGCAGTAACGGAAGATACCCTTGACAGCGCTGTTGCATTCGTAAAAGAGTTTGCGAAAAAAGCAGGATGCATCGTGGCGATTACCGGAGCAATTGATCTGGTCGGTGACAAAGACCGGTGCTTCGTCATCCGCAATGGTCGTCCGGAGATGGGCAAAATTACCGGAACAGGATGTCAGCTGTCGGGTATGATGACGGCATTTGTAGTGGCAAATCCTCAGAATAAGCTGGAGGCAGCAGCGGCAGCTGTATGTACGATGGGACTGGCAGGAGAGATCGGATGGAGCAGAATGCAGGAAGGTGACGGTAATTCAACATACCGCAACCGCATTATTGACGCAATCTACAATATGGATGCCAGAACGCTGGAAGAAGGTGCGAAATATGAAGTGCGATAAGAAGGACCTGCTATTATATGCAGTGACAGACCGTCACTGGCTGAATGGAGAGACACTTTACAGCCAGGTGGAGAAGACGCTGGAAGGCGGGACAACGTTCGTACAGCTGAGAGAGAAGGAACTGGATGAAGAGAAGTTTCTGGAAGAGGCAAAAGAGATCAAGGAATTATGCAGACGCTATCAGGTTCCTTTTGTGATCAATGATAATGTGCATATTGCGCTGGCAATGGATGCGGATGGTGTCCATGTGGGACAGAGTGATATGGAAGCCGGAGATGTCCGTGCAAAGCTTGGACCGGATAAGATCATCGGAGTATCTGCACAGACTGTTGAGCAGGCATTACTGGCAGAAAAAAGAGGTGCGGATTATCTGGGTGTTGGAGCGGTTTTTCATACAGATTCCAAAGCGGATGCAGCAGACGTAAGTCATGAGACTCTGAAAGCGATCTGCGATGCTGTGAGCATTCCGGTGATTGCAATTGGTGGTATCAGTAAGGAAAATGTTTCAGAACTTGCGGGCACCGGAATATGCGGAATTGCCGTAATCAGTGCAATATTCGCACAAAAAGATATAAAAAACGCGACAAAAGAATTAAAATTATTGACAAAAGAAATGGTGGAAGCATGATAAAAGGAGCTGTATTTGATGTGGACGGAACACTTCTGGATTCCATGGAGATCTGGGAAGAGGTGGGAGTCCGCTACCTTAAGAATCAGGGGATCGAGCCGGAACCAGGATTAAGTAAACTTCTGTTCCCGATGACGGTGGAAGAAGCTGCCTGTTATATGAAAGAGAATTACCATCTGAGTCAGAGCGTGGATCAGATAATAGAAGGAGTCCTCAATACAGTTCGGGATTTTTATTATTATGAAGCGCCTCTGAAGCATGGCGTTGAGGAATTTCTGGAAGAGATGAGGCAAAGAAAGATCCCGATGGTGATTGCTACCTCAAGTGAAAGAGATCATATCGACGCGGCATTCCAAAGACTTGGGATTGCACATTATTTTGAAAGAATCTTTACCTGTTCCGAAGTGGGCGTCGGAAAAAGTCAGCCGCTTGTCTATCAGAAAGCTGCAGAGTATCTGGGAACAAAGCCAGGGGATACCTGTGTGTTTGAAGATGTGCTGCATGCGATACAGACAGCAAAAAGAGCCGGATTCCATACGGTAGCTGTATATGACAGGTTCAGCGATGACGATCAGGAAGAGATAAAGAAAACTGCAGATCGATATTATGCAGATCTGCGGATGGCTGAAGATTTCTGGAAAGAGATCTGAAGGTCTACATGCGGCAGATTGGGGGCACCACCTTATGTCGCTTTATAAAATTAATGCGAAAGACGAAAGGAAGTAGAGAATATGAGAACAGCATTAACAATCGCTGGAAGCGATTCCAGCGGAGGCGCCGGCATCCAGGCAGATATCAAGACGATGATCACGAATGGTGTGTATGCCATGAGCGCGATCACTGCCCTGACTGCACAGAATACGACCGGCGTAACAGGAATCATGGAGGTGACTCCGGAATTTTTGGCAGAACAGTTGGACTGTATCTTTACAGATATCTATCCGGATGCAGTGAAGATTGGAATGGTTTCATCCAGTGAGTTAATCAAAATGATCGCAAAGAAACTAAAAAGTTACAATGCAAAGAATATTGTGGTTGATCCGGTTATGGTAGCGACCAGTGGATCCAAGTTGATCAGTGATGAGGCAATCGCTACATTAAAAGAATACCTGCTCCCGATGGCGGCGGTTTTGACTCCGAATATCCCAGAGGCAGAAGTTCTGTCGGGAATGCCTGTAAAAACCGAAGATGATATGATATCCGCTGCGAAGTATATCAGTGAGACTTATCATTGTGCGGTATTATGTAAAGGCGGACATCAGTTGAATGATGCGAATGATCTGTTGTATCGCAATGGGGCATATCAGTGGTTTTATGGTAAACGAATTGATAATCCGAACACACATGGAACCGGATGCACACTTTCCAGTGCGATTGCATCAAATCTTGCAAAAGGATATGGTCTGGATGAGGCTGTGGAGCGCGCAAAGGACTATATTTCCGGTGCACTCGGTGCGATGCTTGATCTGGGACAGGGAAGCGGTCCGATGAATCATGGTTTTGATATCAGCAGTAAATATACGCAATTATGCGACGAAAAGGAGGAACGTTAATGATGGAAGAAAAGCGTACCTCTATCTTTGAAAATGGCCTGATCTGGTTTGGTGCAGGAGTATCCATTGCGGAGATACTGACAGGAACCTATCTGGCTCCGCTGGGATTTGGAAAAGGACTTCTTGCAATTGTTCTGGGTCATGTGATCGGATGTATCATGCTGTTTCTCGCAGGTGTGATCGGAGGAAAGGCAAGACGCAGCGCAATGGAAACGGTAAAGATGAGCTTCGGACAGAAAGGAAGTCTGCTCTTTTCTGTTTTGAATGTACTTCAGCTGGTCGGATGGACTGCAATTATGATCTATGACGGCGCACTGGCAGCAGACGGAGTGATCAGCACCGGCAGATGGGTCTGGTGTCTGGTGATCGGTGTACTGATCATTCTCTGGATCCTGATTGGCATTACGAATCTTGGAAAGGTAAATGTGGTAGCAATGACAGCACTGTTCATTCTGACACTTATCCTGTGTAAAGTCATCTTTTTTGGCGGTGGTGCAGTCGGAGTTGCATCAGACGAAAGTATGACGTTCGGTGCGGCAGTGGAGCTGTCTGTGGCAATGCCATTATCCTGGCTTCCGCTGATCAGTGACTATACCAGAGAGGCAAAAGAGCCGGTAAAGGCAACGGCTGTCAGTGCAGTTACATATGGAATCGTCAGCAGCTGGATGTATGTGATCGGTATGGGTGCCGCAATCTATACCGGAGAATATGATATTGCACAGATTATGGTAAAAGCGGGACTTGGAATCGCAGGACTTCTGATTATCGTTTTCTCTACGGTTACAACAACGTTTCTGGATGCATATTCTGCCGGAATATCCAGTGAGTCCATTGTCTCAGGCTGGAATGGGAAGTATATTGCTGTCATCGTAACAGTCATCGGAACAATCGGGGCAATTGTATATCCTATGGATAACATTACAGACTTTCTGTATCTGATCGGTTCTGTATTTGCACCGATGATCGCAATTCAGATTGCAGATTTCTTCCTGCTTAAGAAGGACGCAAGCAGTAGAACCGTAAATATCCCCAATATGGCAGTATGGGTGATTGGATTTGTTGTATATCGCTTCCTCATGCATGTTGATATGCCGGTTGGGAATACTCTTCCGGATATGTTGATTACCATCATTCTTTGTTTGATCGTAGACAGATGTACAAAAAAGGATGTGCAGGGATAACTTCTGATAAAGAGAAAAAGTGCGGATCATATATGGATCTGCACTTTTTAATTATATTAAATCTTTTGAAATTCAGAATCAAGCAATTGACCTTTTGCGGATAAGTGATGCAGAAGACTTGCTCTTTCTTTCGGTTTTTGATAATCTGGAAATAACAGAAAACGGACGTCAGACAGGAGGGGAACGGATGAATCAGAAGATGGTAAAGCTGTATACAAGACAGAACGATAAGACATTGTATCAGCTGGAACGAGACGGAAGGATTATCAATCACCGTGTCTATGTGGAGATGCATTTTGGGGATATTGCTCCGCTTTTTATGGAAAGTTATGACTGGTTTACACAAGAGGCGGCAAAGAGGGTGCCTAAGCCGGAGGATGTGCATGCACCAATCTGGTGCTCCATCAGTGTGGAGAATTGTCTGAAGCCGATTCCGGGAACGGTAGTGTATGAACTGGAAGTTCCGGAAGATCAGATCATATACTTTGATGATGTAAAATGGGACTATGTGCTGAACCGTATCTATCTTCCGAAGGATGCGGAGGATGAAAAAGCATATAAGCAACATCTCAAAGAGCTTGGGGTGGTAAATGGATTTGAATTCTTTGAAGGAAGATATAAGGGGATGTATCCGGAGGAAGTAAAAAGAATTCGGGAAAGCTGGAAGCGTGCGTTTGAGATTGATGAATGGACCATCTTTAATGTATGCGGCAATCTGTGGGAGATCAGGAAAGAGTGGGTCAGACGGATCGTAAGGCCGGGAGAAACGGTCGGAGAGAAAAAAGATTGTGATACATAACATGGGGAGTTTATGTCATAACTTCAAATTATGACTGGAAAAACGTATCTATATTATATATAATAAAATAACAGGTCAAAATACCAATGAAAAGGAGACGTATTCATGGAAATGTTATCAATTGAGAAAGAACTGCAGAGTAACTCTTATCCGGGACGCGGAATCATCATAGGAAAAAGCGCGGACGGAACCAAAGCGGTGACAGCATATTTTATCATGGGAAGAAGTGAGAACAGCCGTAATCGGATCTTTGTGGAAGACGGAGAGGGAATCCGTACGCAGGCATATGATCCGTCAAAGCTGACAGACCCAAGTCTTATCATCTATGCGCCGGTACGCGTATTGGGTAATAAGACAATTGTAACAAATGGAGACCAGACAGATACGATCTATGAAGGCATGGACCGGCAGATGACTTTTGAACAGTCATTGAGAAGCAGAGAATTTGAACCGGATGGTCCGAATTATACACCAAGGATCTCAGGTATTATGCATATTGAAAAAGGAAACTACAATTATGCCATGTCAATTTTGAAGAGTAATAACGGAAACCCGCAGAGCTGCAATCGCTATACGTTTGCGTATGAGAATCCGGCAGCAGGAGAGGGGCATTTTATTCATACCTATCAGTGTGACGGCAATCCTCTTCCGAGCTTTGAAGGGGAACCGAAACTGATTGCGATTCCGGATGATATGGATGCTTTCACAGAGACGTTATGGAACAGTTTGAATGAAGACAACAAAGTGTCATTATTTGTTCGTTATATTGATATTGCAACAGGCACATACGAAACCAGGATTGTAAATAAGAATCAGTAAGGAGATCAGACATGAAAGAATTAGAATTAAAATATGGATGTAATCCAAATCAGAAACCATCAAAGATCTATATGGCTAACGGACAGGAGCTTCCGATTCAGGTACTGAACGGAAGACCGGGATACATCAATTTCCTGGATGCATTTAACGGATGGCAGCTGGTAAGTGAGCTGAAAAAAGCAACGGGACTTCCGGCAGCAACTTCATTCAAGCATGTATCACCGGCAGGTGCCGCAGTCGGACTTCCGCTCAGTGATACACTTGCCAAGATCTACTGGGTGGATGATCTTGGAGAATTATCCCCACTTGCCAGTGCGTATGCAAGAGCCAGAGGAGCAGATCGTATGTCTTCTTTCGGAGATTTTATCTCTTTATCTGATGTATGTGACGTGGATACTGCAAAACTGATCAAGCGAGAAGTGTCTGATGGTGTGATTGCACCAGGATATGAGCCGGAGGCGCTGGAGATCCTGAAGCAGAAAAAGAACGGTAATTACAATGTGATCCAGATCGATCCGGATTATGTACCGGAGCCGCTGGAGCATAAGGATGTATTCGGAATCACCTTTGAGCAGGGAAGAAACGAGCTGAAGATCGATGATGACTTTTTTGCCAATATCGTAACGGAGAATAAAGATCTGACAGAACAGGCAAAGATCGATCTGGCGATTTCCATGATTACTTTAAAATATACACAGTCCAATTCTGTATGTTATGTAAAAGACGGACAGGCAATCGGTATCGGTGCGGGACAGCAGTCCAGAATCCACTGTACACGACTGGCAGGACAGAAGGCAGACAACTGGTGGCTGAGACAGGCACCGCAGGTAATGAATCTTCCGTTTGTGGATTCCATCAGACGTGCAGACAGAGACAATGCGATCGATCTGTATATCGGAGAGGACTATATGGATGTACTGGCAGACGGAGCATGGGAGAAGATCTTCAAGGAAAAACCGGAAGTATTTACAAGAGAAGCCAAGAGAGAATGGCTGGATCAGATGACAGATGTAGCTCTTGGATCAGACGCCTTCTTCCCGTTTGGTGATAATATTGAGCGTGCACACAGAAGTGGTGTAAAATTCATTGCACAGCCGGGCGGATCCGTAAGAGATGATAATGTAATCGAAACATGTAACAAATATGGAATGGTGATGTCCTTTACCGGAATCCGTCTGTTCCATCATTAGAATTTGAATAGTTTCAGAGAATATATGAGGGTGCAGGTGCGAATACTGCACCCTCTGTAATTTAGAATACGAATCTCGTATCTGATGTATTATGGGTTGTATATTGTGGAAAAAACATATATAATAGATAAGGTGTAGATGCTGATTGTGCAAAAAAATCGGCAGATGTGTTAAACTGCATAAAGGAGATTAATCAATATGGGTAAATATTTTGGAACGGATGGGTTCCGTGGAGAAGCAAATGAAGTATTAACAGTAGAACACGCATTCAAGGTGGGAAGATTCCTTGGATGGTATTACGGACAGGATCATAAGGCAAAAGTAGTCATCGGAAAAGATACAAGAAGAAGCAGTTATATGTTTGAATATGCTCTGGTTGCAGGTCTTACAGCATCCGGTGCGAGCGCTTATCTGCTTCATGTAACAACAACACCAAGTGTGTCATATGTAACAAGAACTGAGAATTTTGACTGTGGAATCATGATTTCTGCAAGCCACAATCCGTTTTATGATAACGGAATCAAGGTAATCAACGGAAAAGGGCATAAACTGGAAGCAGAAGTCGAAGCAAAGATTGAAAGTTATATTGACGGAGAGATGGGAGAACTTCCGCTGGCTAAGAAGGAGAATATTGGCCGTACTGTAGATTATGCAGCAGGAAGAAACCGTTATATCGGTTATCTGATCTCACTTGCAACTCGTTCTTTTGAAGATATGAAGGTCGGGCTTGATTGTTCCAACGGAAGTGCATTTGCCATTGCAAAGAGTGTATACGATGCACTGGGAGCAAAGACGTATGTGATTAACTGCGAGCCGGATGGAACGAATATTAATACGAATTGTGGTTCCACACATATTGAGGTTCTGCAGCAGTACGTAAAAGATAATCATCTGGATGTAGGATTTGCTTTTGACGGAGATGCAGACAGATGTATTGCTGTTGATGAGAATGGAAATGTTGTTGACGGTGATCTGATTCTCTACATCTGTGGCAAGTATCTGAAAGAGAACGGACGTCTGAACGGTGATACAATCGTTACAACGATCATGTCCAATCTGGGCCTTTACAAGGCATGCGATAAAGTCGGACTGAAGTATGAGAAGACTGCTGTCGGTGATAAGTATGTATATGAAAATATGGTTCAGAATAACTATTCACTTGGCGGTGAACAGTCTGGTCATATCATTTTCAGCAAACATGCAACGACGGGAGACGGGATCCTGACCTCTCTCATGATCATGGAAGTCATTCTGGAGAAAAAGATAAGCCTCGCAAAGCTTGCAGAAGAAGTGACGATCTATCCGCAGCTTCTGAAGAATGTCCGTGTGGCAGATAAGAAGACCGCACGTGAGAATCCGGAAGTAGTAAAAGCGGTGGACGCAGTGGCAGAGGCGCTTGGAGATGACGGACGGATCCTTGTGAGAGAAAGCGGAACAGAGCCGGTGATTCGTGTTATGGTGGAAGCAGAAACAGATGAACTGTGTGCGAAATATGTAGATCAGGTAATCGACGTGATCAGAGATCAGGGATTGATTGTCGAATAGGGAATTCTGGTATAAAAAGAAATATGAGAAATAAAAAGCGGGTTGCACTCTAGACAGAGTGGAACCCCTTTCCTATAATTTCACTGGTATTGGATATCAGAAGAAATGCATCCGGTGTTGTGGCTTTGATAAAATTTCGAAGTTTTACAGCTTCTGTCGGACTTAATACGGTCAGGACGATGTATTTGTCTTCGCCGGAGAATGCTCCCTGTGCCAGAACGATCGTTGCACTTCTGTGCAGCTTATCTTTAATATAGGAACATATATCCTCAGGATTCGAGCATACAACGTTGAAGTATTTGGAGCGGTTCAGACTTTCGATGAAGCTGTCAATGAGCGTTGATCTCATGGTCAGTCCCAGGAAGGAGTACAGACCCGTCTGAATATCAAATACGAAGAAACCGGCAAGCGTGATTAAAAAGTCAGATAAAAGCAGAGCCTTTCCGATATCGACGCTGGTATACTTTTTCAATATCATGGCAATGACATCTGTTCCGCCGCTGGAAGCACCGATGTTGAACAGAATCGCGGAACCGAATGCAGGAAGCACGATGGCAAATATCAGTTCCAGAATCGGCTGGTCGGTCAGAGGTCCGTCCATCGGACAGAGTCTTTCCAGCAAAGACAAAGACACAGACAATAAAATGCTGCTGTAGGCTGTCTTGATCGCAAACTTTTTGCCGAGAATGATGAATCCGAGCAGGAGAAGCAGCATATTAGCAATAAAAGTAAAGTCACTGGCTGAAAGTGGTGAAAATCTGGCGATCAAAACGGCCAGACCTGTGATGCCGCCAAACGTAAAGTTGTTGGCAAACTTGAAAAAATAGACACCTACCGCCATGATCAGTGTACTGACGGTAAGAAGAGCAAAGTTTTTTAATTTTGATTTCATAATAACATTCCCCAATGTAATTCTTTTGTAATGGAAAAACCATTCTTTTACCACATCCGATTGTAACGCTCACTATATGAAAAGTCAACGGAAATAATATAAGAAAAACCCGCATTATAACTATGCAATTCGCACATAATATTTTCTGTGGAAGGAGGAAATATGATGTATAAATATCTGCCGATTACAGATGTGTACGCAAGAGAAATCCTTGATTCCAGAGGAAATCCTACGATAGAAGTAGAACTGCTGGCAGGAGATGAATTCTGTGGAAGAGCAAGCGTTCCGTCGGGAGCATCTACAGGACAGCATGAGGCTGTGGAACTCAGAGACCACGAAAAACGATATGCAGGTCTGGGTGTTGAGCACGCTGCAGATCATGTCAACGCAAAGATCGCACCTGCAATCATCGGAATGAATGTATATGACCAGGCAGCATTGGATCAGATACTGATTCAGCTGGACGGAACGAAGAACAAGTCTAATCTTGGGGCCAATGCGATCCTGGGGGTATCGATGGCGGCCGCAAGAGCGGCAGCCACGGCTCTGGGAATGCCTGTGTATTCCTATCTGGGAGGTACCAATGCCAAGAAGATGCCGGTTCCGATGATGAATATCATGAATGGGGGCAAACATGCAGATAATACGATAGATATACAGGAATTTATGATCATGCCGACAGGAGCACAGTCGTATCGGGAAGGACTGCGGATGTGTGCAGAAGTATATCACAGATTAAAACAGCTGCTTAAAAGGGATGGATATTCGACTGCAGTTGGTGACGAGGGGGGATTTGCACCTGATTTGAAAGATGCGAAGGAAGTATTGCGGTATATTGTTGAAGCAGTAGGAGACGCAGGATATGAAGCCGGTGAAGATATGGTGATTGCGCTGGATGTAGCGGCAACAGAATTGTATGATAAGAACTTTAAGAAATATGTATTTGAGGGAGAAGGTAAGATGACGGGTAGAAAAGTGATCCGTTCTGTAGAGGAGCTGATTGACTATTATATCGATCTTACGGATGAATTTCCGATTGCCTCCATTGAAGATCCGCTGGACGAAGATGACTGGGAAGGATGGGAACTTCTTACAACCAGAATGGGGACGGATACGCAGCTGGTAGGAGATGATCTGTTTGTGACCAATACAAAAAGATTGGAAAAGGGGATTCGAAAAAATGTTGCCAATGCCATTCTGATCAAGGTGAATCAGATCGGAACACTGACGGAAGCATTTGATGCGATAACGATGGCCCAGAACGCCGGTTACCGTACGATCATTTCTCATCGCTCAGGAGAGACTGCGGATTCTATGATTGCAGATATAGCAGTTGCTTTTAATGCAGGACAGATCAAGACTGGAGCACCGTGCAGGTCGGAACGCGTGGAAAAATACAACCAGCTTCTGAGAATAGAGGAAAGACTTGCCGATGTTGCGGTGTATGAAAATCCATTTGCCGACGGGAGATAACAAATCGCTATAAAAAGATTATGCCACAATCCAAATTTATCTTGCTATATCAGGCCTCCTGTGCTAGAATAAATGTGGTTTATCCGCAGGAGGTGTGAAAAGTGGAAATTTTAAAAATTGTTTTGATGATTATATTTGCAATAGACTGTATCGCATTGACAGCGATCGTATTAATGCAGGAAGGTAAGTCAGCGGGGCTTGGTACCATTGGTGGTATGGCTGACTCTTACTGGGGACAGAACAAGGGACGTTCTATTGAAGGTGCACTGGTGAAGTCTACAAAATTCCTTGCGATTCTGTTTATTGTACTGGCAGCAGTGTTGAATTTAAAAGTATTTGCGTAGGATTAGCATATTTTTAGGAAAATGGTGGGACACTCCTGTAAGGGAGTGTCTCTTTTGGTTAATGGGAGAAAAAGATAAGGGGGGACTGCGAAAGTATGGATAAGTTATATGAAAAACGAAAAAAAGTTGTCTATGACCTGATCTGTGACGACTTGTATGTACCCATGAAATTCAAGGAAATGGCCATTCTTCTGCAGGTCTCAAAAGAACAGAGGGATGATCTCAGAAAGATTCTTGAAGAATTGGAACTGGAGGGTAAGATCTATCTGTCCAAAAAAGGAAAGTACTGTAAGGGAGAGGCAAGGAGGCTGACAGGGACGTATCGGGCAAGCCTGAAAGGATTTGGCTTTGTTGTCATCGAAGGAGAAGACGCAGATGTATATATTGATGAAAAGGAAGACGGAGGTGCTCTGGACGGAGATAAAGTAGAGATTGTAATCATAAGGGAGCCGAAAGAACGCAGACGGGAAGGAAAAGTTGTACGGATTCTGGAACGGGGAGTTACAAAGGTCGTAGGGTTGTACCAGATGCGTCACGGGAAGAATTATGGCTTTGTGATTCCGGATAATCAAAGGATTGCACAGGATATCTTTGTGCCGGTTGAAAAGTCCAAAGGAGCAATGGATGGTCATAAAGTCGTGGTGGAATTGACTTCTTATGGTGAGCCTGGTAAGAAGCCGGAAGGAAAAGTGGTAGAGATCATTGGTCATGTCAATGATCCGGGAACGGACATTATGTCGATCGTGAAAGGATATGATCTGCCGGTAGGATTTTCGGAAAAGATCATGAATCAGGCCGATCGGGTTGCAAAGCCCGTAAGTGATGCAGACATGGCGGGGCGTAGGGATCTCCGGAACTGGCAGATGGTGACGATAGACGGCGAAGATGCAAAGGATCTGGATGATGCAGTGTCTGTGACGAGGGAAGAGGATGGATATCTTCTGGGCGTTCACATTGCAGATGTAACAAACTATGTGCAGGAGAACAGTGCGCTTGATCGGGAGGCAAAAGAGCGGGGAACCAGTGTATATCTGGTAGACCGCGTGATTCCCATGCTTCCACACAGGCTTTCGAATGGGATCTGTTCTCTGAATGAAGGAGAAGACCGGCTTGCACTCAGCTGTATCATGAAGGTAGATATGTCCGGACATGTAACAGACCATGAGATTGCAGAGACGGTGATCTGTGTGGATCGTAGAATGTCTTATACCAGTGTGAAAAAGATACTGGAAGACGAGGATGTGCAGGAAATCGAGAGATATCAGGAGTTTGTACCGATGTTTCGTCTCATGAAAGAATTGTCGGGGATCATCCGGGAGCGCAGAAAACGGAGGGGCTCTATTGATTTTGATTTTCCGGAGACCAAGATGATTCTGGATAAATCAGGGAAACCGATTGAAATCCGCCCTTATGACAGAAATGTGGCAACAAAGATCATAGAAGACTTTATGCTTCTGGCCAATGAAACGGTAGCTGAGGAGTATTACTGGAGAGAACTTCCGTTTGTATACCGTACACATGAAGCTCCGGATGAGGAAAAGATACGGGCACTTGCAACATTCATCAATAATTTTGGATATTCGATGCATGTGGGGACGAATGAGATCCGCCCGAAAGAAATTCAGAAATTGCTGGCGAAAGTAGAAAATACACCGGAAGAAGCACTGATCAGTCGACTGGCACTCCGCTCTATGAAGCAGGCAAGATACACGCCAGAGAATACCGGTCATTTTGGACTTGCAGCGAATTATTATACGCATTTTACCTCCCCGATCCGCAGGTATCCGGATCTTCAGATCCACCGGATCATCAAGGATAACTTAAGAGGCAGGATGACTCCGGAGAAAATGGAGCATTATCAGAGTATCCTTCCGGAAGTGACGAAGCATTCCAGCGAGATGGAACGGAGGGCCGATGAGGCGGAACGGGAAACGATCAAGCTGAAAAAAGTGGAATATATGCAGAAGCATATCGGAGAAGTATTTGAAGGAGTCGTATCCGGTCTTACCAAATGGGGAATGTATGTGGAACTTCCCAACACGATCGAAGGTCTGATTCATGTTGTGAATATGGCAGATGATCATTATGAATATGATGAAGCACATTATCAGATGACAGGGATTCATACACATAAGGTGTATAAACTGGGTCAGAAGCTTAAAGTCAGAGTTACAGGTACTGACCGGCTGCTTCGGACAATAGATTTTGAGATTGCAGATGAAGGAGATATGAATTATGGCGAAAAGCAATGGTAAGATGGTTGCCAACAACAAGAAAGCATATCACGATTATTTTATTCTGGAAACGTATGAGACGGGAATTGCCCTGCATGGTACGGAGGTGAAATCCCTTCGAATGGGAAAATGCAGTATTAAGGAAGCATTTATCCGCATTGAAAATGGAGAAGTGTTCATCTACGGAATGCATATCAGTCCATATGAAAAAGGAAATATATTTAATAAGGATCCATTGAGGGTGCGTAAGCTCCTCTTACATAAAGCGGAGATTAACAAACTCATGGGCAAGACAAAAGAAAAAGGAATGGCAATTGTGCCGCTTAAGGTATACTTCAAAGGAAGTCTGGTAAAAGTAGAGATCGGACTGGCAAAAGGTAAGAAATTATACGATAAGCGTCAGGACATTGCGAAGAAGGATCAGCAGAGAGAAGCGCAGCGTGATTTTAAGGTCCGCAGCTTCGGTTAGGAGGATAAGATGGTACCAACGAAGAAAGAAGATCTGAGAAAACTGGTGACACAGACAACGATGGAAATATATGAAGAACTTACGCCTCAGCTGATTCAGCTGATTAATGAAACGAATCAGAACCCGGCGCTTACAGAGGCGCAGAGGCAGGATGAGATATCGCTTCATATGATGGGGTATGTCAAGTCCTGTACAAATGAGATCATGATTGAAGTACTGGCAGAGATTCTGGGATTGGAGGATTAAAAGATGGCATATTGTGTGAAATGTGGAAATAAAGTAGAGGACGGAACCAGGTTCTGTCCCAAATGCGGTGCTGAGATCCCGGTACAGACATCGCAGGAAAATGCCGGTGCAGGACAGAACACAGGACAGAATGCAGGAAATGGTTCTCAGGGAGGCTGCCGGCAGGGAAATACGCAGGAATATACCTATACGCAGAATACATATGAACAGAATACATATGGGCAGGGGCAGACACAGGAAGAATATTTTCCGCAGGAGGAAGTGCGACAGAATAAGGGGATGGGAATCCTGTCTTATTTTGGATTTCTGGTTCTGATTCCACTTCTTGCCGGGAATAAAAAGTCAGAGTATGTAAAACAGCACGTGAACCAGGGCGTTTCGCTGTTTGTGATCTCTGCGATTCTGGATCTGCTGGACGGTGAAGCTGTATTCGGATTGTATTCCTTTATCAACTTTGGAAATACAATGTTGTCCGGAATACTGGACGTTGCAGGCTTTGCAATTTTTATCATTGCGATCATGGGAATTGTGAGTGCATGCAAGGGGACGAAGAAAGAATTGCCACTGGTAGGAAATATTAAAATTTTCAAATAAATAATCCGGGATTTTTCGATTCATTAATTGATATAGTATGTGAAGTGAAAAAAGGACATTGTAATAGTATATTACAGGGTCCTTTTTTTTGTACTTTCTTATATTCTGAAGTATAGTTATATGTATAAAGGAATTTCAAGTGTAATAAAAAAACGAAAGAATTTATTAATAATATATTATAATTATTTTAAGAATTGTATTTTGGAATGAGGTGAATGGATTTTTTTTGTTTTATTGTGTAAACTCTCCCATCGAGTGGAATTCTAATGTGATATTTTCAGCGTTTGAATTTTACTTAATAGTAAAGAGGTCAAAACAGAGAAATGCGATCTGGTTTGGCTGGAAAGGAGAATGATTTGTCAGCTACATATGGATATATCCGTGTCAGTAGCCGTGATCAGAATGAAGATCGACAAGTAATTGCCCTGGAGGAGCAGGAGATTCCCAAACAGAATATCTTTATGGATAAACAGTCCGGAAAAGATTTTGAACGTCCTCAGTACAAAAGAATGGTATGCAGATTAAAAAAAGATGACCTACTGTATATTCATAGTATTGATCGACTAGGCCGAAACTATGAGGAAATTCTGGAACAGTGGCGTATCCTTACCAAAGAAAAAGGAATTGACATAGTTGTGTTGGACATGCCTCTTCTGGATACAAGACGAGGGAAAGATCTGATGGGAACTTTTTTAAGTGATATTGTTCTTCAGGTACTTTCTTTTGTGGCAGAAAATGAACGCAGTAATATCCGAAAGCGTCAGGCTGAAGGAATTGCAGCTGCAAAAGCAAGAGGAATCCGGTTCGGACGGCCGGAGATTCAGGTGCCGGAGTATTTTGGGCAAGTTGTAACGGCATGGGAGAAAAAAGAAATATTGCCGCAGCGGAGTCAGTGCGTTCTGGATAAACTGGAAAGGGGAAGTGTCTGGCTGCGGTGTGGCAAACGACGACATTCACAGTCTTGAGCGGGAAAGCTTTGCAGATGCGTGGAAAGCAATTTCACGCTATACAAAAGAAGTACAGCTTTCAAAGAAGTGCAGCACCTGCCGATATCTTGGCATCTGTCCTGTCTGTGCCGCCGGAGCATACTGTGAGACCGGAGCAATTGATGGGGAACCGGAATATCTATGTGAATTCTGCCATTACTATTCAGCTCTTCTTCAAGAGGAACTTACACAGCTTAGGAAAGCGGAGGAATCACTATGAGCAGCGAAGCCTATTACCGGATTGCAGATATTGTATTACGCGTGGTATTTGATTTTGTTTTCCCGGCACAAAACAGTTATATGAGAGAGTTCCTTGTGGAGCCATGTGAACCCGACTATACATTAAGATTTTGCCAGACGGATAATATTCCTTCTTTCTTAGAGAAAACCCCTGTTTTTGTCGGAGAGATAGCCAAGTTCCATTACTATCAAAATCAGGAAGGGACGGAAGCCTGCTTTCATGTCCATGATGGATATTATCATGCCGTTACCATTCTGGGAACAGACAGTGGAGTCTGCCATTATCTGAGTGTGGAATGGCTGAAAGAGGAAATAGAACGGGGGAATCATCTGGAAAACTTTTTTGCATTGAAAAGCTGCTGATGAGATTTGATGCCATGATCCTGCACAGCTGTCATATACAAAAAGATGGGCAGGCGATTCTGTTCACAGCTCCTTCCGGTACGGGAAAATCAACGCAGGGAGATTTGTGGCGGATTTACAGAGGCGCAGAGATCATTAACGGAGACCGTACGATCATCCGCAAAAGAAACGGTACCTGGTATGCGTATGGTGCGCCGTTTTGCGGTACATCCAATATTCATCTGAATCGTCAGGCACCGATCAAAGCCATTGTCGTTCTACGGCAGGCACCAGAAGATCACGTAGAACTAATTTGCGGGCATCGAGCCTTTTCTGCAATTTACAGTGAATTAACAGTTAACAGCTGGAATGACGTATTTGTTCGAAAAGCCTTGAATTGGGTTACCGAATTATCGGAAGAAATAAAGATCTACCGTTTTCTGTGTACGAAAAATCCGGGAGCAGTAGATACGTTAGAGAGTGTTTTATATGAAGGATCTGCATTGAAGTCTGTGTAGATGATAGAAAGCGGAATATTATCCGCACAAAAAAGATGGGAGAATCAGAGACCATGAAAAGAAATAAAAATTTTATCCTCCGAAAGATCGCCGGGGAATCGATTATCGTTCCGACCGGGGAAGCTACTAAAAAATTTAATGGATTATTCTCGCCTAATCGCGTTGCAACATTTGTTTGGGAGCATATCGACGAAGTGGCTGATACAGAAGAAATGATCAGGCTTGTGTTAGAACATTTTGATGTAGATGAAGAAACTGCCAGAACGGATGTCGAGGGACTTATCAGAGAGCTGATATTAATGGGATTTGTAGAAGAGTAAAAACCGGGATGGCGGTAGAAAAGTTTCTTAAATATTTTATGGCTGACAACTCAATATACATGGAGATTGAGAAATGAGAGGGAACGACCTGACGGGAAAACGATTCGGAAAGTTAACGGTTCTGGAGCCGACACAACAATGTGTGCGGAATGCGGTAGTATGGCGCTGTCGCTGTGAATGCGGAAATGAAATTCTGGTGGAAAGCCGCCGGTTAAAGCCGGGCGTAATCTTCAGCTGTGGCTGTGAACCATCTGCCTACGATGGGGTCAAAGATTTAACGGGATATCATTTTGGGAAACTGCATGTCAAAGGCCGATCCGGCAATAAGGCAAAAGATGGAAATCCCCTCTGGCTCTGTCAATGTGAGTGTAGGAAAGAAATAGAGACAACAAAGCGGAGACTGATTACAGGCGGAGTGAGAAGCTGCGGCTGTGGGAAAAGACCGCCCTTAAAAGACTGGGTGGGAAAACGCTTTGGAATGCTTACCGTTCTTTCATACGTAGAAAAAGAAAAGGGATTTCATGTCTGGCACTGTCAGTGTGATTGTGGAAATACTGTGGATGTACGTCAGTCCAATCTGCAGAGCGGATGGACAACCAGCTGCGGCTACCAACGGAATCCTGCGAATCACATGCATTATGTGGACGGGACTTGTGTGGAAAAGCTTCAGACAGATACTATGTATAAGACCAACACAAGCGGAGTGCGGGGGGTGTACTATAACAAAAAACGTAATAAATGGATCGCACAGATTATGTTTAAAAAGAAATGCTATAATCTTGGCGGCTATAAGACGCTGGAGGAAGCTGCACAGATCCGTGCCATTGCAGAAGGAAAAATATTTGGAGATTTTCTGCAGTGGTATGAGATAGAATATCAGAAAAAAAGAAGAAAAAAACAGAGGAATAACTCATTTCTATACGTTAGGAAAAGAGTTGTTCCTTTTTTGTATAATATGGGAATTTCTTGTTGACAACTATAGTTGTCAATGCTATGATACATATGACAAGAAAAGTTGTCATAATGAAAAATAAAGTTGTCAATTTGACATTGCGTGAGGAGGTAGACGAATGGGATTGGAGAATCGCCTGAAAGAACACCGGGCCAGAATTAATGTGAATCAGACGACTCTTGGAAAGATGGCAGGAGTATCAAGGCAGACGATCAGTCAGATTGAGAGAGGAGATTATTCACCTTCAGTAACGCTGGCATTAAAGCTCGCAAAGATATTTCAGGTACCGGTAGAAGAGATATTCATATATGTAGAAGATGAGGAGAATAAAGATGAGTAGAGAAGTGAAAAAAGAAAAATCAAAGAAAATGAATTCTTATATTAAGATGCTGTTGTTTATGGCCCTGGGAGGTGTGATCGGAGGTGTCGGAGGATATGTGTCCATCTATTATGAAGATGGCGTTGCGGGAATGATGGGAGCATTATCTGGATGGATCACGAAGCATGTATTGATCATTATGGTTGTTCTGACTTTGATCGTCCTGATATTGTGTATACTCTGCTATTGGAAGAGTGGAATGATTATCCGCTCCATGGAAGGGCAGGAAGACGATGAACTGCAGGATCGTATGGATAAAAAGTTTGATTTCTGGGGAACCGTTGGAGTGATGGTTAGCAATATCGGTATGTGTCTGGGGATGATATTTCTGGCATTTTCTTTTCAACTGGACAGCAAAGGAGCTGCCGGCAGGATGCTGTACTGTGCAGTGCTGCTGATTGTATGCACTGCCATCTGTGGAATGTACCAGGTGGCTATGGTAAAGCAGATCAAACAAAAGGATCCGATGAAGAGAGGGGAGGCTTCAGATATTCATTTCCAGAGAGATTTCCTCGCAAGCTGTGATGAGGCAGAACGCAAAGTGATCTATATGGCAAGCTATAAGACGTTTATGTTGATGAAAACAATGCTGATGTTAGCTATAGTGATAGCAATGATCGGACATCTGATCTGGCAGACCGGGCTGATTGCAGTCATACTTCTTGGAATATGCTATGGACTTATGACGGTTACCTACGGGATCTATACAGTACGACTTCAGAAGTGCAGGCTGGATCTGTAGAAGAAGCAAACATATCTTTACAATTGGAACAGTAATATTAATCTTTGTGTTGCCCGGTATCATCCGGGCACATTTTTATGCTGCTCTCGATAAGATCAGCTTGTAAAAAAGCAGGAGAAGCATTATGATGAAAATACCATTTCCCGACAGGTCATCCGGCAACTACCATCTAATATTTCAAAAACGTATTCTATACATGCAAAATTTTGAAGAGAAATCCATCACAAAAACAAATGTCAAATTTATACATGAAAAAATCGAAGAAAAATACCATCAAGAAATCCAATATCAAGTCTATGCATGAAACTCAAAAAGAAAAATACCATCAAGAAATCTAATAATGAATCTATACATGAAAAGCCCCAGAAAAAATACCATCAAATTTACGGAGGTTGAATATATGCTTGAACACAATCAATTTAAGGAAAATTTAGTCAGGGAAATTGATGAACTGCAGGAAACCCAGAAGCAGTTGAAGGCCCGGTTGACCGGTGCACCGGAGGGAACGCTGAATCTTTTGCAAAAGAATCAAAATGTGCAATATTACATTTATAGGGAAGGCAGGAAGAGGCAGTATCTTTCCAAAAAGAAGAAAGATCTGGCGGCAGCACTTGCACAGAAAGCATATGACAGTAAAGTATTGTCTATCGTAGAGGCAAGATTAAAATATGGCAAACGCATGCTGGATGAATATCACGTGTCGATTGATGACATGTATCAGGCAATGCCTGCGGCGAGGCAGGCATTAGTTTCACCATGTATTCCGGCAGAAGAAGCATATGTCAGAGAATGGTATGAGAAGAATCCGGGCAGAGAAAATCCTTATCCGATTTTGCAAAAGATTTTTTCTGAGAGGGGTGAGCCGGTGAGGTCTAAGTCGGAAAAGATTCTTGCAGACTTATTTTACCGAAATCAGATTCCTTATGTCTATGAGCCGAAAGTATGGATGCAGGACGGTAGGATTGTATATCCGGACTTCCTGCTGTTGAATGTCAGAACCCGAAAGGCATACGTGTATGAACATTTTGGCATGATGGATAGTCCGGAATATTCCCAAAAAGCAAGTGAGAAGATCAATTATTATATGGAAAATGGATATCACTACGGAGATAGGTTTCTGTTCTCTATGGAAACAAGTAAGACTCCGTTGAATACAAAAACAGTGGAAAAGATAATTGTAAAATTTCTGATATAATATGAAATAAAAATAGGGTATATGAAAAAAACTGATGGAAGAGAAGTATTGTGAAAAGGGCCCGGTTTCTGATTCGTAACGGAAAAAAGATTGATTGCCAGAAAAGAAAATGGAATTATATATTTGCATGGTGGATGACCATGTATCCAATTCGCAGGTATATATTTTGGATGTGGTTTAAAATCAGAAAAATAAAATTGAGGATTCCTTCCGTGCTTTTTTGGCTGGCTATAGCAAAAGCCGCTGGCGGGCAACAGATAAGGTGTCTGGTGACTACCATCTTATATTTCAAAACGTAATCCATACATGCAAAATTTTGAAGAGAAATCCATCACAAAATCAAAAGCCAAATTTATACATGAAAAAATCGAAGAAAAATACCATCAAGAAATCCAATATCAAGTCTATGCATGAAATTCAAAAAGAAAAATACCATCAAGAAATCCAATAACGAATCTATACATGAAAAGCCCCGGAAAAAATACCATCAAATATACGGAGGTTGATATATATGCTTGAACACAATCAATTTAAAGAATATTTAGTCAGGGAAATTGATGAACTGCAGGAAACTCAGAAGCAGCTGAAGGCCCGGTTGGCTGATGCACCGGAGGGAACGCTGAATCTTTTTCCAAAAAAAAGGGTGCCGCAAACCATCTCAAAATCAGATGGTTGCGTCCCCTTTCCTAAAGAGAGTCTGGTGCAGAGGATAACTTTGAAGAGTTATCCCTGCTATTATTCAATGGTGATCATCTTAGGCTGATCTTCCGGCTTTTTGATCTCTTTCGGGAACTGCAGGCACAGGACACCGTCTTTAAATGCTGCCTTGATATCCTCCTGAGACAGTTCTTCTCCTACATAGAAGCTGCGGTTGCAGGTTCCGGTGTAGCGTTCTTTGTGGATGCATTTGCCTCTGGCTTCTTTTTCTTCCTTGGTCTCATTCTTGTGAGCTGTAATGGTAAGATATCCATCTTTGAGATCCGCTTTGATCTCTTCTTTTGCATATCCCGGAAGTTCCATCTCGATGATGTAATTGCCGTCTTTTTCATGGATATCGGTTTTCATTACCTGAACGGATGTGTTGTCATACCGACGGGTGAAGAATGGGTCATCGAACATCTCATCAAATAAATTATTAAATCCTCTGTTTGTAAGTAACATAAGTCATTCCTCCTTAAAATGTATCTGAATGTTTTAGTTGTTTTATTTGCTATAGTTATTATATAACATATATTGTTAGCACTGTCAATAGGTGAGTGCTAATTTTGTTAAAAAAACAGAGACAAACAAAGAAGAAAAATATGATATAATATGGAAGAGGTGATGAAGTAATTATGAATATCCGGGATTTGAAAGTATTTATAGTAGTAGCCGAGACACGCCATCTTACAAAAGCATCAAAACTTCTTTATATGACTCCGCAGGGAATCAGCAGAGTGATAAAGAATATGGAAAGCGAATGCGACTGTACGCTGTTTCTGAGAACCGGAAGCGGAATGGAACTATCGGAATGTGGAAAGCGTTTTCTGGAATATGCGAAAACCGAACTTGAGGAATATCATAACATGAGAAATGATATTCTGCGAATCAGACAGCAGGAGCATGGTGTGGTTGATCTGCTCTCTGCTTTTGGCATTCTTCGTCTTGTCACGCCGGAATGCCTGCTGGATTTCAAAAGTAAATACCCGGAGATCGAGCTTCATTACAGAGAATGTCCGGATCTGCAGATCGAGCGCTGGTTTCAGACAGGAGAAGGAAATGTGATGTTTACCCTGGCTCCGTGTGATGAAGAGCTGTATGAAGTGCTGGAACTGGAATCGTTTCCGGTCAAGCTTCTGGTCAATAAAAAACATCCCCTCAGTAGCAGAAGCTCTGTTACCATACAGGATCTGAAAGATGAACCATTATATATAGAAAGCCGGGAATTCAAGATTCATCATCTGATCGTTGATAAATGCCGCGAAGCCGGATTTGAACCGAATATCATGTTTGAGGCAAGCGGATTCAGTCTGTGCCACAAGATGGTCAGAGAAAATAAAGGGATCTCTGTTACGGTGGATTTTGTGTCGGATGATATGGGACATGATGATCTGGTGCTGATTCCGTTTTCAGACGGCATCTATGAATGGAAGATCTGTATGGTGACAAGAAAAAATGAAGCTATAGGAAATGGTGTTGACATCTTTCAGAAACATGTAAAAAGCTGGATGGACAGAATTAATACAGGATCTATCACCAGATAATTGACAGATGGTAACAAAGTGTTGATAAGGCTCTGAAAATTTTACTTTTTCTACAAAAAAAGAAAAATTTTCAGAGCCGTTTTTTGTGTTTATTTATAATTATAGTATATTTGAATATGTTTATAGATAATACTGATAAAGAAAAAGAAAGAAACTATGATAAAATATAAACAAATATATTGTAAGATCAGGAGGAAAAATGATGAATATTGGAGTAACAGAAATCAGCCCAAGAGCGGTACAGCAGGTGGCAGAGAAAAAATTTA
>JAEDLC010000002.1 GCA_016295505.1 Dorea sp. | reverse complement strand
CAACATACTGATGCATGATGCATCTGGCATTACTTTAAATGATGAGACTTATCCGTGTCTGAGAGATGGCACGGATTGGTCTTTTTTTACGTCTGGAAAAGGAGAAAAAATATGAATTTAGTAGAATTGTTTCTGATTGCAGTAGGATTATCCATGGATGCATTTGCGGTATCTGTTTGTAAGGGACTGGCCATGAAGAAATGCACATTTTCAAAAGCAGCATTGGTGGGAGTGTATTTTGGAGGCTTTCAGGCACTGATGCCGTTGATTGGTTTTATCCTGGGCGTACAGTTTAAGGATATTATTACATCCATTGATCACTGGATTGCGTTCATTCTTCTGGGATTGATCGGTGCCAATATGGTCAGAGAAGCACTCGGATCCTGTGATGAATGTGAAGAGGCGGATGATTCTCTGGATGTAAAGACCATGCTGGGACTTGCAGTGGCTACCAGTATTGATGCACTGGCAGTCGGTGTGACGTTTGCCTTTCTGCGGGTAAATATTGTGCCGGCAGTCTGTTTTATTGGAGTAATTACATTTACTTTATCCGCCGCAGGTGTTAAAATAGGCAATGTATTCGGAACAAGATATAAGTCCAGAGCGGAGATTGCAGGAGGTGTGATATTGATCCTGCTGGGGTGCAAGATCCTGCTGGAGCATCTGGGAATGATATAAGATAAAGGAGATTAACAGATTATGAAGTGGAACCAGTTTCGGTTAAAAACAACGACAGAAGCAGAGGATATTGTCAGCAGCATGCTGATGGATCTTGGAATCGAAGGGGTGCAGATTGAGGATAAGATTCCGCTGACACAGTCCGATAAGGAGCAGATGTTTGTGGATATTCTGCCGGACATACCGGAAGATGACGGAACAGCCTATCTGACCTTCTACCTGGATGAAGAAGATGATAAAGGAACGATTCTTCTGAATGTGAGAAAAGAGCTGGAAGAGATGAGAAGCTATCTGAATGTCGGGGAGTGTACGATTGAAGAATCCCAGACAGAGGATGTAGACTGGGTGAATAACTGGAAACAGTATTTTCATCAGTTTTATATTGATGACATTCTTGTCATTCCGTCCTGGGAGAAGGTGGAAGCAAAAGATAGTGACAAGATGGTGATCCATATCGATCCGGGAACTGCTTTCGGAACGGGAATGCATGAGACGACACAGCTTTGCATCCGTCAGCTGAAGAAGTATGTGACGCCGGATACAGAGATCCTGGATGTAGGATGCGGAAGTGGAATCCTGGGAATGCTTGCGCTGAAGTTCGGTGCAAAGCATTCCGTGGGAACTGATCTGGATCCCTGTGCCATCGATGCGACTCACGAGAATATGGAGGCAAATGGAATTGACAGGAGTCAGTATGAGGTGATGATCGGCAATATCATCGATCAGAAAGAGATACAGGATCAGGTTGGATATGAGAAATACGATATTGTAGCGGCTAATATCCTGGCAGAGGTTCTGCTTCCGCTGACACCGGTGATCCTTCATCAGCTGAAACCGGGCGGAATCTATATCACCAGCGGTATTATTGACGAGAAAGAGACAGTGGTTGTGGATGCAGTAAAACAGGCAGGTATGGAAGTCCTGGAGGTTCATCATCAGGGTGAATGGGTATCTGTAACTGCAAGAAAGAATTAGGAGACGCCATGCAGCATTTTTTTGTGACACCGGATCAGGTGAAGGAAGAGAGGGTCTATATTGAAGGTTCTGATGTGAACCATATGAAGAATGTTCTGCGCATGCGCGTGGGAGAAGAGGTTATGATCAGTGACGGCAACAATCAGACATATCGGTGTGCCGTGCAGGAATATGGAGAAGACATTGCGATTCTGAAGATCATGGAAAGGGGACTTGTGGATACGGAGCTTCCTTCCAATATCTATCTGTTTCAGGGGCTTCCGAAGCAGGATAAGATGGAACTGATCGT
Organism: Dorea sp.; assembly: GCA_016295505.1. GTDB lineage: Bacteria > Bacillota > Clostridia > Lachnospirales > Lachnospiraceae > Dorea_A. The sequence continues at coordinate 63,561 of JAEDLC010000002.1, read as the reverse complement.
GCAGAAAGCAGTGGAGCTTGGAGTGTACCAGGTAGTCCCGGTAGCGACAAAGCGGTGCGTGGTGAAACTGGATGACAAAAAGGCGGCGAAAAAAGTTGACCGGTGGCAGCAGATCGCAGAAAGTGCGGCAAAGCAGGCCGGAAGAGGATATGTTCCTGAGATACATCCGGTTATGAATTACCGGGAGGCACTGGAGTATGCAAAGAAGCTGGATGTGGTGCTGATTCCTTATGAGTTGGCAGATGGCATGCAGGAGACGAAGCGGATCATAGATTCGATCCGGCCGGGACAGTCAATTGGGATTTTCATCGGACCGGAAGGCGGATTTGAACAGGAAGAGGTTGAGAGAGCGACTGCCTGTGGGGCAAGAGTTATTACACTGGGAAGAAGGATTCTCAGGACAGAGACAGCCGGACTTACGACACTGTCGGTTCTGATGTTCCACTTGGAAGGGTAATCACATAATCTGATAGTAAGAAAGAGAAAAGTAGGAAGTGCGATTCATGAAAGAAGTATATTTAGATAATTCTGCAACGACACAGGCGTATCGAAATGTGGCAGAACTGGTGCAGAAGGTAATGTGTGAAGATTACGGCAATCCGTCTTCCATGCACGCAAAGGGTGTGGCAGCGGAAAAGTATATAAAAGAAGCCAAAGAAACACTGGCTAAGATCTGGAAGGTTCAGGAAAAGGAGATCTTTTTCACTTCCGGAGGAACGGAAAGTGATAATCTGGCGGTGATAGGAGCGGCGAGAGCCAATAAACGTGCAGGAAAACATCTGATCACATCTTCGATCGAGCATCCGGCGATTTTGAATGCCATGCGGTTTCTGGAAGAGGAAGAAGGATATCGTGTCACTTACCTTCCGGTAGACAAGTATGGGAGAATCCGTCTGGATGCGCTGAAAGAGGCACTGTGTGAAGACACAATTCTGGTATCCGTGATGTATGTGAACAATGAAGTGGGATCCGTGCAGCCGATCCAGGAGGCGGCGAGCATTGTAAAGGCTTATAATAAGAATATTCTTTTCCATGTGGATGCCGTTCAGGGCTTTGGTAAATACCATATTTATCCGAAAAAGCTGAAGGTAGACATGTGCTCGATCAGCGGACACAAGATTCATGGTCCGAAGGGAGTCGGTGCACTGTATATCGGTGAACATGTGAAGATCCGTCCGATTATCTATGGAGGCGGACATCAGAAAAACATCCGATCCGGTACGGAAAATGTTCCGGGAACGGCAGGACTTGCGCTGGCTGCAAAGACCATCTATGAGAATCTGGATGAGAAAGTTGAGAGAATGAGAAGCCTGAAGCAGCATTTCATAGAAGGCGTCTGTCAGATTGAAAATACGACGATCCACGGGCTGTACGATGAGACTTCAGCACCGCATATTATCAGTGTCGGGTTTGCAGGGATCCGAAGTGAAGTACTGCTGCATGCGCTGGAAGACAGAGGGATCTATGTATCTGCGGGATCTGCGTGTGCATCCAATCATCCGCAGATCAGCGGCGTATTAAAAGGGATCGGTGTAAAACAGGAATTTCTGGATGCGACACTTCGTTTCAGTATGTCAGAATTTACTACGCTGGAAGAGATTGACTATACACTGGATGCACTATATAATATAGTACCGATGCTTAGAAAATATACCAGACATTAGAACAGAGAGGAATCAGAAGGATGAGATTTCATACATTTTTATTAAAATACGGTGAGATAGGAATTAAAGGAAAGAACCGCCACCTGTTTGAGGATGCGCTCGTCAGACAGGTGCGGTATGCCCTGAAAGATGTAGATGGAGAATTTCAGGTGTATAAGTCACAGGCGAGAATCTATGTGGACTGTGAAGGCGAATATGATTATGATGATACCGTGGAACATCTGAAAAAGGTGTTTGGACTGGTGGGAATCTGCCCGGTAGTCCGCATGGAAGATCAGGGATTTGAACAGCTGAAAAAAGACGTGGTTGCATATATGGATGAGATGTATGAAGATAAGAACTTTACATTCAAGGTGGAATCCAGACGTGCGAAGAAGTCTTATCCGAAGAATTCCATGGAGATCAGCCGGGATCTTGGCGAGGCAATTCTCTATGCGTTTCCGGAGATTCGTGTGGATGTGCATCATCCGGATGTAATGGTGAATATTGAAGTCAGAAATGAGATCTACGTATATTCCCAGATCATTCCGGGAGCAGGCGGAATGCCGGTGGGAACCAACGGAAGAGCGATGCTGCTGCTTTCCGGTGGAATTGACAGTCCGGTAGCCGGTTATATGATCTCCAAGCGCGGAGTCGGTATTGAAGCAACGTATTTTCATGCACCTCCGTATACCAGCGAACGTGCAAAACAAAAAGTGGTAGATCTTGCGAAGAAGGTGGCAAAGTATTCCGGACCGATCAAACTGCATGTAGTGAACTTCACGGATATCCAGTTATATATCTATGATCAGTGTCCGCATGATGAGCTGACGATCATTATGAGAAGGTATATGATGCGGATTGCAGAACATTTTGCAAGAGAAGACGGATGCCTCGGACTGATTACGGGAGAGAGCATCGGACAGGTGGCAAGTCAGACCATGCAGAGTCTGGCGGCAACCAATGATGTATGTACCATGCCGGTTTACCGTCCGCTGATTGGATTTGACAAACAGGAGATCGTTGAAGTATCTGAGAAGATCGACACTTATGAGACATCGATTCAGCCGTTCGAAGACTGCTGTACGATCTTTGTTGCAAAACATCCGGTGACAAAGCCAAATATTGACGTGATCCGCCGTTCTGAAGAGAAACTGGCAGAGAAGATTGATGATCTCATGAAAGAAGCTATTGATACAGTTGAGATCATTGAAGTAAAATAAATATAAAAAAAGGGGCTGTTCCTTAATAGGCCAGCCCTTTTCTTTCAAATAAATTATTCACACAGATATGGTTTTAACATTTCCATGATCTCATCGATGTTTTCATCAGCATGGATGTTCAGGTCGATCGGTTTGGAAAGATCTAAGCTGAAGATACCCATGATGGATTTTGCATCGATTACATATCTTCCTGATACTAAATCAAAGTCATGATCAAATTTTGTGATATCGTTTACGAATGATTTTACTTTGTCAATTGAATTTAAAGAAATTTGTACTGTTTTCATTGGAAATACCCTCCTTGAGTTCTTTTCGTGTTCTATAGATATATTAAAAGTCAGGGGTACAAAAGTCAAGGAACAAAGTGCCAAAGAATTTGGGGATTTTTCGTTAGATGTTACAACAATCTGTATAGAAAGGACAAAAACATATGAAGAAAGTGGCATTACACAACCTTGGGTGTAAGGTAAATGCATATGAGACGGAAGCAATGCAGGAACTTCTTGAGAAGGACGGCTATGAGATCGTTCCGTTTAAGGAGGAGGCAGATATCTATATCATCAACACATGTACGGTCACGAATATGGCGGATCGTAAATCCAGACAGATGCTGCACCGTGCAAGAAAGATGAATCCGGATGCCATCGTGGTGGCCTGTGGATGTTATGTGCAGGCAAGAAAGGAAGAACTGGATGATGTGATCGATATTGTAGTAGGGAATAACCGGAAAAAAGATATTGTGACGATCCTGGAAACATACATGAATGAAAGAAAGAATGCCGGACAGCTGCAGCAAACGGAAGTGAAAAGCAGGGAACTTACGGACATTAATCACGAGAAAGAGTATGAGGAACTGCATCTTTCCAGAACGGCAGAGCATACCAGAGCCTATATTAAGGTGCAGGATGGATGTAATCAGTTTTGTTCCTATTGCATCATTCCGTATGCGAGAGGACGGGTAAGGAGCAGAAGTCGTCAGAGTGTTCTGGAGGAGGTAAAAGGGCTCGCTGCCAATGGCTATAAAGAGGTTGTCCTGACGGGAATCCATCTGAGTTCCTACGGGGTGGACACGGGAGATGATCTGTTATCACTGATTTTGTCTATCCATGAGATAGAAGGAATTCATCGAATCCGTCTGGGTTCTCTGGAACCAAGAATTATTACAGAAGAATTTGCAGAGACTCTGTCAAAACTTCCGAAGATCTGTCCGCATTTTCATCTGTCACTGCAGAGCGGCTGTGATGCAACACTGAAGCGGATGAATCGCAGATATACGGCAGATGAGTATTATGATAAGTGCATGCTTCTCAGAAAGTATTTCCATAATCCGGCACTTACAACCGATGTGATCGTGGGATTTCCGGGAGAGACGGAGGAAGAGTTTGCACAGTCAAAAGCATTTGTTGATAAAGTGAATTTTTACGAAACACATGTATTCAAATATTCCAGAAGAGAAGGTACAAAAGCAGCTGTGATGCCGGATCAGGTGCCGGATCAGATCAAGACAGTACGAAGCGCGAAGCTTCTGGAACTTAGCAGACAAAAGCAGAAAGCATATGAAGAAACGCTGATTGGTACGACACAGGAAGTTTTGATGGAAGAGGAAACCTGCGTAGACGGAAAGGTCTATCAGACCGGACATACAAAAGAATATGTGAAGGTTGGAATGGAAGTGGCAGAGGATCTTTCCAATCAGCTGGTAAATGTACAAATTGAGAGTCATTTGCAAATAATGCATTGAAATTTTATGATGTATCATGTAGAATAAGCTATGAAGTATTTTGAGAGGACGTGAGTATATGAAAGATTTATCCAGCACCCAGTTTTTCCAGGTAGAAAGCGGCCCGCAGATTCAGGCAAAAGATATTCTTGAAATCGTATATAAAGCATTGAGTGAAAAAGGGTATAACCCGGTTAACCAGATTGTGGGCTATATTATGTCAGGGGATCCGACATACATTACAAGCCACAACGGGGCAAGAAGCCTGATCATGAAGATGGAACGGGACGAATTGGTAGAAGAGATGCTTAAAACGTATATTAAGCATAATGATTGGGAATAATGACAATGAGAATCATGGGACTTGATTATGGTTCCAAAACGGTCGGTGTGGCAGTCAGTGATCCTCTGGGGATCACAGCCCAGGCTGTGGAGACCATATGCCGCAAGGAAGAGAATAAGCTGCGCAAGACGTGTGCCCGTATAGAGGCACTGATTGAAGAGTATCAGGTAGAAAAAATCGTTCTGGGACTGCCAAAGCATATGAATAATGATATCGGAGAACGGGCAGAGAAGGCGATCGCGTTTGGAGAGATGCTGAAGAGACGTACCGGACTGGAAGTCGTAATGTGGGATGAACGATTGACTACGGTGGAAGCAGAACGTACTTTGATCGAGAATAAGGTAAGGCGAGAAGACCGCAAGAAATATATTGATAAGATTGCGGCAGTTTTTATATTGCAGGGATATCTGGATTCATTGCCATAAGCAGATAATGAATCAGAAACGGTTCAGAGGTGTATATATGGAAAAGATAAAGTTCATGTCCGAAGAAATGCATGAAGAAGTAGAATTTTTTGTATTGGAACAGACCATGGTGAATGGTGTATCTTATATTCTGGTGACAGATTCCGAAGATGATGATGCGGAATGCCTGATCTTGAAGGATACATCTGCTGCTCAGTCGGCAGAAAGCATATATGAGATCGTAGAAGATGATGTAGAGCTGACTGCCATTTCGAAAGTATTTGAAGAACTGCTTGAGGATGTTGAGATTGAAAGGTAATTTTTATGTCTATCAGTGAAGAGAAATTCAGGAAAATGCTGAGAGAGAAAGGTCTGAAAGTAACAAATCAGAGATTACTGGTTTTGGAGGTACTTGCAGCACATCGAGACAGACATATGACTGCAGAAGATATCTATGAACTTGTAAGAGAAGACTATCCGGAGATCGGTCTGGCAACGATCTATCGGACAGTACAACTGTTATTAGAAATGCAATTGGTGGGTCGCATCAGTCTTGATGACGGGTGTGCGCGTTATGAGATAGGGGAATTTTATGATGGAGAAGAGAGACACCATCATCATCATCTGGTATGCAGGACATGCGGACAGGTGATCCCGTTTAAAGACGACTTGTTGGACGAATTAGAGAGTCGGATTGAGAAAGAGATGGGATTCCACGTGTTGGACCACGAATTAAAATTCTATGGACAGTGTCAGGAATGCCTGAAAAAGGCAAGTACGGAAAAGCACGTGGAGGTGTAAATTTGAAAAAAGAGAATAACGGAAAATTGCGTATCATTCCACTCGGAGGTCTGGAAAAGATCGGAATGAACATTACTGCCTTTGAATACGAAGACAGTATTATTGTTGTGGACTGCGGACTCTCTTTCCCGGAAGAAGATATGCTCGGAATCGATCTTGTGATTCCGGATGTGTCTTATCTGAAAGAGAATATTCAGAAAGTAAAAGGCTTTGTGATTACCCACGGTCATGAGGATCATATTGGTGCATTGCCGTATACATTGCGCGAATTGAATCTTCCGATCTACGCGACAAAGCTGACTATGGGTATTATTGAAAAGAAGCTGACAGAGCATAATCTGCTGCGCAGTACCCGAAGAAAAGTGGTAAAACACGGACAGTCCATTAATCTTGGACAGTTCAGAATCGAATTTATCAAGACGAATCACAGTATTCAGGATGCGGCGGCTCTGGCCATCTATTCACCGGCCGGAATCGTTGTTCATACCGGAGACTTTAAAGTGGATTATACGCCGGTATATGGTGATGCAATTGATCTGCAGCGTTTTGCAGAGATTGGGAAAAAAGGCGTTCTGGTTCTGATGTCAGACAGTACCAACGCGGAACGGCCGGGATTTACCCAGTCAGAACGTACTGTCGGAATTACGTTTGATCACATTTTTGCTGAGCATCAGAATACGAGAATCATCATAGCTACATTTGCATCGAATGTAGACCGTGTACAGCAGATCATCAATTCTGCATGTAAGTATAACCGTAAGGTTGTTGTAGAAGGCCGGAGCATGGTCAATATCATTCAGGTTGCACAGGAACTGGGCTATCTGAATGTGCCGGAAAATACGTTGATTGAGATTGATCAGATGAAAAATTATCCGCCGGAAAAGACGGTGCTGATCACGACGGGAAGTCAGGGAGAATCTATGGCGGCGTTATCTCGTATGGCAGCAGACGTGCATAAAAAGGTTACGATTATGCCGGGCGACACAGTAATCTTCAGTTCCAATCCGATTCCGGGAAATGAAAAGTCTGTATCGAAGGTGATCAATGAACTGTCTGCAAAGGGAGCAAATGTAATCTTCCAGGATGCACACGTATCCGGGCATGCATGTCAGGAAGAGTTGAAGCTGATCTATTCACTGGTGAAGCCGAAATATGCGTTGCCGGTACATGGTGAGTATCGTCATCTGAAAGCAAATGCTGCAATTGCAAGAAACCTGGGAATTCCGAAAGACAATATCTTTATTCTGAAATCAGGCGATGTTCTGGAAGTCAGTGATCAGGAAGCAAAGGTTGTAGATAAGATACACACAGGAGAGATTCTGGTAGACGGTCTTGGTGTCGGTGATGTGGGAAATATTGTGCTTCGCGACAGACAGCATCTGGCGGAGGATGGAATCCTGATCGTTGTACTGACCCTGGAGAAGGGAAGCAATCAGCTGCTTGCAGGGCCGGATATCGTATCCAGAGGCTTTGTATATGTGCGGGAATCCGAAAGTCTGATGGAAGAAGCAAGAAATATTGTGACAGATGCAGTAGAGGACTGCCTGAACCATCAGCGCAATGCTGACTGGAGCAAGATCAAACTGGTAATTCGGGATACCATGAATGATTTTATCTGGAAACGGACCAAGAGAAAACCAATGGTACTGCCGATTATTATGGATGTATAAGAAAAAGAAGAGGGATTGTTGCAATACTTTTTGCAGCAATCCCTATATTGTGAAGATGAGGTGCTTTTTTTGATAGTTGATGAGAGAATGGTAACATATATTCATTCGCTGGAATCTCCGGAGAAGCCTTTGATTGAAGAAATTGAACAGGAGGCGCTGGATACATTTGTGCCGATCATTCGAAAAGAAACACAGAGTTTTCTGAAAGTGCTTCTGATGATGAAGAAGCCGCTGCGTGTGCTGGAAGTAGGTACGGCGATTGGATTTTCAGCAATCCTGATGAGTGAATATATTCCGGAACAGGGACATATCACGACGATTGAAAAGTATGAGAAAAGAATTCCGATTGCAAAAGAGAATTTCCGAAGAGCCGGGAAGGAGGATCAGATCACTCTGATCGAAGGGGATGCTCTGGAGGTGATGAAGTCTTTGAATGGATCATATGACTTTATCTTTATGGATGCCGCCAAGGGGCAGTATATTCATTATATGCCGGAGGCGATCCGCCTGCTGGAACCCGGAGGAGTTCTGGTGTCAGATAATGTGCTGCAGGATGGAGATATCATTGAATCCAGATATGCGGTGGAAAGAAGAAACCGCACGATTCACAGTCGTATGAGGGAGTATCTTTACGAATTGAAGCATAAGGAGGAACTGCAGACATCGATTCTGCCTTTGGGAGATGGAGTGGCACTGAGTGTAAAAAAATAAAGTGACAAGGAGATAGAAAGATGAAGAACAGACGTCCGGAATTATTGATCCCTGCCAGCAGTCTGGAAGTATTGAAGACTGCGGTCATATTTGGTGCTGATGCGGTGTACATCGGCGGTGAGGCATTTGGTCTGCGCGCAAAAGCAAAGAACTTTTCGGCTGATGACATGAGGGAAGGAATTGCATTTGCACATGAGCACGGAGCAAAGGTACATGTTACAGTGAATATCCTGGCACATAATGCGGATCTGGAGGGTGTCAGGGAATATCTGGGAGAATTGAAGGAGATGGGACCGGATGCACTGATTATTGCAGATCCGGCAATCTTCGAGATGGCAAAGGAGATCTGTCCGGAGATTGAACGGCATATCAGTACCCAGGCAAATAACACGAATTACGGCACTTTTAACTTCTGGTGGAAGCAGGGGGCCAAAAGAGTCGTGACGGCAAGAGAGTTGTCTCTGAAAGAAATCAGAGAGATCAGAGACCATATCCCGGAGGAGATGGAGATTGAAAGCTTTATCCATGGTGCAATGTGTATCTCTTATTCCGGAAGATGTCTTCTGAGTAATTTTTTTACCGGAAGAGATGCCAATCAGGGAGCCTGTACCCATCCATGCCGCTGGAAATATGCGGTTGTCGAAGAGACCAGACCGGGCGAATATATGCCGGTATATGAGAATGAGCGTGGCACGTATATCTTTAATTCCAAAGATCTTTGTATGATTGAACATATCCCGGAGATGATAGATGCGGGAATTGACAGCTTTAAGATCGAAGGACGGATGAAGACCGCTCTTTATGTGGCCACGGTGGCCAGAACCTATCGGAAGGCGATCGATGATTATCTGGAAGATCCGGACAAGTATCGTGCCAATATGCCATGGTATCAGGAACAGATTTCCAATTGCACGTATCGTCAGTTTACTACCGGATTTTATTTTGGAAAGCCAAGTGAAGAAAGTCAGATCTATGACAGTAACACTTATATCAAAGAATATACGTATCTGGGTATTGTTGGAGAAGTCAAAGAAGGACTTTGCCGTATCGAACAGAGAAATAAATTCTCGGTCGGAGAGACGATTGAGATCATGAAACCGGATGGACGGAATATCAAAGTGCAGGTAAAACGAATCCTGGACGAGGAAGGAAAAGAACAGGAGAGTGCACCGCATCCAAAACAGGTATTGTATGTGGAGCTTGAAGAGGCAGCTGACAGATATGATATCTTAAGAAGAGAAGAATAAAGAAAAAAGGACTATTGCAAAATCAAGATATACTCCACATGAGATATACAATTTCCATAAGAACGCTTCAACGCTCACTCGCTTACCTCAGCTTTTCTTATGGAAATTGTATATTCGGGATGATATCTTAAAGATTCTGCAATAGTCCTTTTTCATAATATACAAAGAGTTAAGGAATCAGGAATGTACTCTTAGTACTCAAGTTCAGGCATTTCAGATGGCATCTCAGATTCGGTTTCTGAGGATGTGCTCTCCTGAATGCGATTTTTAAATACTGCGCTTCCAACAAGTCCGGCTACAGTTCCGCCGATAATTGCAAAGACGATTGCCAGAACGACCTTAAGCGGTGAATTGAAGGCAAATGGAGCCAGAAGTCCTGGAATCGGAGAAGCAGTTCCGGGTGCATTGTTTATAATGTGAAAGACTGCTGCGGATATTCCGGCAAATCCACCTCCGAAAAAGTTGGAACAGTAAATAGGAATCGGATTTGCAGTAATAATGTCGGCCTGTGTTAATGGCTCCAGCATCACTGCGATCACATTACTCTTATCTCCGAGCTTCAGGCGGGAGAAGATGATTCCATTGGTAAATGAACCGCCTACGCAGGCAATTGCGGCGATTCCCATAGGAAGACCGGTAAGACCAAGCATTGCAGTCAGTGCCATGGAACTGAGCGGAGAAGTACATATCATCTTCATGATTCCGCCAAGTAAGAAGCCCATCACGATCGGGGACTGGTCTGTTGCAGCGCTGATGGTTCCGCCGATACGGGTCAGAAGAGCTGTTACGGCAGGATCTACAGTCAGAGCGATGATGCGGGCGAGAGGAGCAATGATCAGTGCGCCGCCGATGATATTGATGCCTTCCGGCAGTTTCTTTTCAATCACCGGTGCAATCAGTCCGATCAGATAGCCGGCAATAAAGCCCGGAAGGATTCCATAGCCGCCGACAGCTACACCGGCAACGACACAGAGAACAGGGTTAGCGCCCATACTGATCGGTACGAGAATTGCGGCAGCGACGCCTCCGAGACTTCCGGATGTCTCGCCTACGGTACGAAAGAAATCGATGCCGATCAGATCTCCGGTAATATATTTATGAATAGCTTCTACCAGAAATGTAGCAACGGCAGCATTAGCCATGCCGGACATGGCAAGCTGTCCTTTTGGCATCTTCAGGCTGAAAAGGGAAAACCCGGCAAGTGTGATTAATAAAAGTCCTACTCCAGATACAATTGTTAACATATACATTCCTCACTTTTCTTATTATTTTTAACGATAAGTCCGATCTGTTATTGATGGTATCAATATATAAGACCAGTTTCAGAAAGTTTCAAATCGTATCAGAATTGACGAAAAAAAACAGTACCAAATGTAAAAATTGTCACAATTCACAATTTTTCTGATTTGATACTGTTAAATCTGCCGAGAGGATCGTTAGTTGTCCATACAGTATACGGCAAGAGCATTCAGAAAATTTTTTATCTTCACATTCCCATGTTTTTTGCTTTTTCCGCGAATATAATCCATTTCTTTTCGCACCTGCTCAAAGTTATACAATGTATTGGAATATTCTGTGAATATTTCATTGCTGTAATCTTCAATTCCAAGATGTGCCAGATTCACCATTCCGGTGCTTGCGGTACGACGGATGCGTTGTTCCATGGATTTGGGTGAGTCACTGAACTTGCTGCAGAGTTCATTCAGTGTTATGTCGTCTATCTGGTTCGGGTTTTTGACCAGGTAATTTACGATCATGATAATATCCCTGCTTCCGATATCTCCAATGATTCCAAGACGCTGAAGAATCGTCCGGAGGGTACCGGGACATTCGTCTTCTGACCTTGCAGAAGCAGAACTGCCACGCTGGTTTGGATCTGAAAAGTGCTCCTGATTGACTGGTGCCAGATTCAGAATATTCTGCATCTGTGCCATCGCCCGTTTCAGAGAAATGGATTCGCATACCTGCAGGATGACTTTTTCTACTTCGATACTGTTGAGGGGTTTCTGAATATAAAATTCGATTCCCGCTTCATAGGCAGATGCAATCATTTCTTTGGAAGACACCTGGGAAAGCATAATGTATGCAGTATCTTTTAAAAGAGTTCTTGCCCGGCGGACGAAAGTAATGCCATCCATTTCCGGCATGAGCAGATCAACGATCACGATATCCGGGCGCAGAATCGGTAGATCTTCAAGAGCAGACTGTCCGTCGGTGCTGGAGCCGCAGACGGTTCCGAGTTTCCGGTCCTGAATAATCAGTTTCAAAATGTTACATATATTTTTATCATCGTCAAGACAATAGAATCTCATGCGATCTCTCCTTTCAGATTATTTGCTGGAATTGTAATGGTAAAAGTGGTCTGTCCGGGAATGGAAGTCAGTTCGATTTTTCCCCGGAATTGATTTTCAACAAGATCCTGTACCAGATTCAGTCCCAGACCACGGTTGATCTCTCCGGTAGAGTAGTTGATCTTTGTGGAAAAACCGGTTTCAAATACTTCATTGATGTATTCGGGAGCGATTCCGGGACCGTGATCAGTGACGGTAAAGATCATATCGTCACCGCAAGACTGCTGCAGGACCTGAATCCAGGCTTTGGATCCATCAGCCGCTTCCAGTGCGTTGATAAAAAGGTTACGGAAAATGGACATCAGAGAATAATGCTGACAGATATAAGGGTTGTCGCTGCAGACAATATCCATCTGTAATTCCACGTGGTGCTCTTTGGCAAGAAGCATGAGGGCATCTTTTAAAATCTCAAACAGATCTCGAAGGTACATGCCGTCACTGGTCAGTTCTTCGTTCAATGCTTCTGATATTCCACGCATGATCAGAAGGTATTCTTTTTTGATCTCGTGAATATCTCTTGCAACATGAAGCGCCATAGAAGCAGTGTCGGACTCGTGGTCAGAGTCTTTCAGATGCTCATAGAGAGCATATGCCGTACTCATGGTGCTTTCGATCAGAGCTGTATTTTTACGCATCCATACAACTTCGCCGTTCAGTTTTGAAATCAGAAGTACCAGACGCCGATAACGATCTTCATGTTCCCGGTCCAGAAGAAAATGCCGGTAACGGTGAATGGCAGTTAGGATGCACCAGATGATCAGAGTACGCAGGACTGCGATCAGAAGGATACTTCCCTGTGTTTTGAAGTGAAAAGCGCCGCCGCCAAGTCTTACGATCAGTTCTGCGAGGTTTGCAGTGTAATCGATCAGAATCAGAGGAAGAAAAGCATGATTCTGATTCAGAGGATGTTCTGCGGAAAGCTTTTGATACAGGAAAAGCAGAAGACCGTAGCAGATAAAAAATACAGTTTCCGGGAGATAAGCTCTGGCGGTTCCGGTAAAGTCCCCGTGGCGGAACCAGTAGAGGAGAGCACGGGAAATATATACACCAAATGCAGTGCAGAAAGTAACCGGAAGCAGAGGAAAAGAGTCACTGAGAAACAGAAAAAGTGCAAAACATATGATGGCAAGAGAAATTTTAAAATCTGCGATAAAGAGATTCATACTCAACTGTGCAGTCAGTATAATGGCAAGGCTGTAAAAAAGAATTTTTCCCAATTGTTTTTTCATGACATATCCCCAATCCGGCACCGGTGTCAGCCGATGCAATTTCATTATTCCCGGGAGATCACCGGACAACGGTGACCTGCATTTTCCCTAAAGTTATATATACTATAACCTCTTTTTGGTGGTTTTGTATAGAAAAAAATCATGGAAAAGCACAAAAAGACAAGATTTTTCATAGACTATATTAAATACGCCAAGAGGTGCTTCTCCTTGAAATCATTTCCACAACCTCTTACAGCTGCGGAAGAAAGATATTATATGCAAAAGTATACGGAGGGCGATCTTGAAGCAAAACATATCCTGATTGAACGAAATCTGCGTCTTGTTGCTTATATTGTGAAGAAATATCAGTCTGCAACGGACGACATGGAGGATCTTCTGTCTATCGGAACGATCGGGCTGATCAAGGCGGTAGTTACATTTGATTCCGGAAAAAGTGTAAGGCTTGCGACCTATGCCGCCCGCTGTATTGAAAATGAGATTCTGATGTATCTGCGAACAAAAAAGAAAATATCCAGAGAAATATCTCTGTATGAGCCGATCGGTACCGACCGGGAAGGAAATGAGATTCAGTTATTTGATGTAATTGAAACACAGGAGCGTGATGCGCATCAGAAAGTCGAACTGAAAGATGATATCCGCAAGCTGTATCAGCGAATGGAATCAGAACTGTCACCAAGGGAACGTCTGGTACTTAAGATGCGCTATGGATTATATAATGAGGAAGAGTATACACAGCGGGAGATTGCCAGACAGTTGGGCATCTCTCGTTCTTATGTTTCAAGGATCGAGAAAAGTGCGATTGAAAAGCTGCGGGAATATTTCTGAAAATATGTTGACACTGAAGAAAGATTGGGATAAGATAAATGCACATTTTACGAAGAAGTCATTATCTTGATCCAGATCTTTCTTCGGCAGATCTATATGACCGGTTCGGTCGTTTTTCCTGAGAACATGAAAGAAATATAAAAGAGAATAGAAGGAGGAATGTGTATGGCATTTAGCACAGTATTGTCTGCGGCAATACAGGGCCTTGGTGTGGAGATGATCCGTGTGGAAGCGGATGTAAGCAATGGACTGCCAGGGTTTCATATGGTTGGCTATCTTTCATCGGAGGTGAAAGAAGCGTCAGAGAGAGTGCGTACAGCAATGAAAAATTCCGGGTTTCAGATTCCGGCAAAAAAGATGGTGATTAATCTTGCACCGGCAACCGTGCGCAAGAAAGGGGCATCCTTTGACCTTCCGATTGCATTGTCAGTGCTTGCATCATTGGAATTGATTCCAGGGAAGAAGCTGGAACATGTACTTGTGATCGGGGAGCTGAGCCTGGATGGGAAAGTCAGGGAGGTTCCGGGAGTACTTCCGATCGTCATGGAAGCGAAAAGGCAAGGATGCCATACCTGTATTGTTCCTGCAAAGAATGCAAGAGAAGGTGCACTGATAGATGATATCTGCATTCTGGGAGCAGAGACGCTGGAAGATATATGCAGACATATCACCGGACATACAGAGATAAAGCCGATGACGGGAGAAAACTGGACATCCGGTATGAAAGCACGTACAGATACGGTTGATTTTGCAGATATCTGCGGCCAGGAGATGGTAAAGCGTGCTGTGGAGATTGCGGTTGCCGGAGGACACAATCTTTTGATGGTCGGGCCCCCGGGGAGCGGGAAATCTATGATCGCTAAAAGGATTCCTACGATTCTTCCTCCGCTTTCGCTGGAAGAGAGTATGGAGATTACACAGGTGTACAGCGTGCTGGGACTGATCGATGAAGAGTATCCCCTGATTGCAGGAAGACCATTTCGAAGTGTGCATCACACTGTGACGAAGGCAGCTCTGATCGGCGGAGGAAGTGTTCCAAGACCCGGAGAGATCAGTCTCGCACATGGAGGTGTACTGTTTCTGGACGAGCTGGCTGAATTCAAGAAACCGGTTCTGGAAGTGCTGAGGCAGCCATTGGAAGAGCGTGAGATCAAACTGGTAAGAACACATGGGAGTTATACATTTCCGGCAAATTTTATTCTGGCGGCGGCCATGAATCCATGTCCCTGTGGTAATTATCCGGACATGGGAAGGTGTACATGTACATCCGGGGAGATCCAGCATTATCTCGGTAAGATCAGCCAGCCTTTTCTGGATCGGATCGATATCTGCATAGAGACGCCGAGGATACGCTACGTAGATCTGAATGCAAAGTCACCACAGGAAAGTTCCGGAGTAATACGTGAAAGAGTCTGCGCCGCAAGAAAGATACAGGAAAAGAGATATCAGGGGACCGGAATACTGACGAATGCAATGCTGGAGGTGAAAATGCTGGACGAGTACTGTACGCTTGGAACGGCAGAAAAAGAACTGATGGAACAGGCATATTCTGCACTCGGTCTGACTGCCAGAACTTATCATAAGATCCTGAAAGTGGCAAGAACAATCGCAGATATGGATGAAAGCAGCAGGATCAGACAAGTCCATCTGAAAGAGGCAATCGGCTATCGAACCCTGGATAAAAAATACTGGAGGAGGTAATGAACGGATGATGTATGAATTCTGGCTTGCATCAGTACGCCCGCTGACGGACTGGAAAAAGAAAAAATTACGGGAAGTATATCATTGTGCAAAAGATATATATTATATAGAAGAAAAAGCATTAAAGAAGCTGGATTTTCTGAAAGAACAGGATGTATATACGTTATGCATCGCGAAGAAGGATAAGGATCTGGAATGGAGATGGAAACAGCTTGAAAAAAAGCAAATTCGGTTTGTTCCGTATTTTTCAGAAGAATATCCGAAGAGGCTTACAAGACTTTCAGATCCACCGTATGCATTATATGTAAAAGGGGAGCTCCCGCAGGATGATGTATATACGGCTGCAATTGTCGGAGCGAGAAGGTGCAGTCCATATGGAGAAGAGA
This sequence comes from Dorea sp., assembly GCA_016295505.1. Lineage (GTDB taxonomy): Bacteria > Bacillota > Clostridia > Lachnospirales > Lachnospiraceae > Dorea_A. The sequence goes on along the minus strand of JAEDLC010000002.1, from coordinate 47,307 downwards.
TGGCGCTGGAGTACGGAGAAAGCCTGGCAAGGGCAGGAATCGCAATTATCAGTGGTCTGGCAAGAGGTATTGACGGTGCGGGACAGAGGGGCGCACTGAACGGTGGGGGTAAAACATATGGAGTACTGGGGTGCGGAGTGGATGTCTGTTATCCGAGAGAACATATCGGACTCTATATGGATATTCAGAAGCAGGGAGGAGTTCTGTCAGAACGTCTTCCACAGGAGCAGCCTCTTCCGGCTTATTTTCCTGAAAGAAACCGTATTATCAGCGGATTATCGGATGTTGTACTCGTCATGGAAGCAAAAGAAAAGAGCGGATCTCTGATCACAGCAGATCTGGCGCTGGAACAGGGAAAAGATGTGTATGCGCTTCCGGGGCCGGTCACGAGTGCTCTAAGTACAGGATGTCATCGACTGATCAGACAGGGGGCGGGGATTCTTCTGTCACCGGAAGATCTCCTGGAAGAACTGAATATAGAAAACGGAAAACATGGACAAAAAAATCACAAAAATAAAAAAGTGCTTGAAACTGCCGAAAATATGGTGTATAGTTGCCTTGATTTGTTCCCAAAAGGAATCAGTCAGCTGGTAGAGGAGACACATCTTTCACCACAGGAACTTATGGAAAGACTGATTACGCTGGAAATCAAAGGATATGTCAGAGAGATATCTCAGGGATATTATATAAAGGTCCGGTGACAGGACCAACAGGGAGTTATAATGGAGGAAGCAAGTTTATGGCACGCTATCTGGTAATCGTGGAATCACCTGCGAAGGTGAAGACAATTAAAAAATTTTTAGGAAGCAATTATGTGGTAACCGCATCCAACGGTCATGTCAGAGACCTGCCCAAGAGCCAGATGGGAATTGATGTGGAACATGATTATGAGCCTAAATATATTACGATCCGAGGAAAAGGAGAAATACTTGCCAATCTTCGAAAAGAAGTAAAAAAAGCGGATAAGATCTATCTTGCAACTGACCCGGACCGTGAGGGAGAAGCGATTTCCTGGCATCTGAGTCAGGCGCTTAAGCTGGAAGGGAAAAAGGTATATCGTATCAGTTTTAATGAAATCACAAAAAATGCAGTCAAAGCATCTTTGAAAAATCCAAGGGAAATCGATATGGATCTGGTAGATGCGCAGCAGGCGCGCCGTATCTTGGATCGAATCGTTGGATATAAGATCAGTCCTCTGTTATGGGCCAAGGTAAAGAGGGGCTTAAGTGCCGGACGTGTGCAGTCTGTGGCTCTTCGTATCATTGCGGACAGAGAAGATGAGATCAATGCATTTATTCCGGAAGAATACTGGACACTGGATGCCAATCTGAAAGTGAAAGGTGAGAAAAAGCTTCTGACTGCGAAGTTTTACGGAACAGAGAAGAAGAAGATGACGATTTCATCCAAAGAAGAACTGGATAAAATCATAGAAGAGATCGATCAGGCAGAATATTCTGTGGCTGAAATCAAAAAAGGAGAACGCATCAAAAAAGCACCGGTGCCGTTTACTACCAGTACTTTGCAGCAGGAGGCTTCAAAAGTCCTGAACTTTGCTACGGCAAAGACCATGCGGATTGCGCAGCAGCTCTATGAAGGAATCGATATAAAGGGAAATGGAACGGTCGGACTGATCACATATCTTCGTACGGATTCAACCCGTATCTCTGATGAAGCAGATGCAAATGTCCGCAGTTATATCGGTGATTGTTTTGGTAATGAATATGTAGCGGCAGGGGAAGCCAGAAACGGTAATGAGAAAAAGACTGTGCAGGATGCACATGAAGCGATTCGTCCAACGGATGTTACCCGTACTCCGGCTGCAATGAAAGATTCTCTGACCAGAGATCAGTTCCGTCTGTATCAGCTGATCTGGAAACGCTTTGTGGCAAGCAGAATGCAGCCTGCACGATATGAGACTACTTCTGTGAAGATCGCTGCGGGAGAATATCGCTTTGCAGTGACTGCATCCAAGATTGCTTTCGAAGGCTTCCGTGCCGTATATACAGAAGCGGAAGAAGAAAAAGAACAGAATAATGTTCTGTTAAAAGGGCTGGATATGGATTCTGTTTTAACAAAAGAAAGCTTTGACATGAAACAGCATTTTACGCAGCCGCCGGCTCATTATACAGAAGCTGCGCTGGTCAAGACACTGGAAGAGCTTGGCATCGGACGTCCAAGTACTTATGCGCCGACAATTTCGACGATCATTGCACGAAGATATGTTGCGAAAGAAAATAAGAACCTGTATCTGACAGAAATAGGGGAAGTTGTCAACAATATCATGAAACAGTCATTCCCAAGTATCGTTGATGTCAACTTTACGGCGAATATGGAAAGTCTTCTGGATGGTGTGGCAGAAGGTAAAGTAAAATGGAAGACGATCATTGAGAATTTCTATCCTGATCTTGAGGAAGCGGTTGAAAAAGCAGAAAAAGAACAGGAACAGGTAAAGATTGAAGACGAAGTTACGGATGTGGTTTGTGATCAGTGTGGAAGAAATATGGTGATCAAGTATGGACCGCACGGACGATTTCTTGCATGTCCCGGATTTCCGGAATGTCGCAATACGAAACCTTATCTGGAAAAGGTCGGCGTTGCCTGCCCGATCTGTGGAAAAGATGTTGTGATCCGTAAAACGAAGAAGGGCAGAAAGTATTATGGATGTGAGGATAATCCGGAGTGTGAATTCATGTCCTGGCAGAAACCATCCGTGAAAAAATGTCCGCGTTGTGGAAAGTATATGGTAGAGAAGGGAAACAAGCTTCTTTGCAGTGACGAAAAATGTGGATACGTGGAAAATAAAGAAATTAAGAATTATAATTAGGAAAATTCATTGAATGTTAGGGAATTGTATGATAATATACATTCATAGGATGGAGGAATGTAAATGGGCGTACAATTGTTAGATAAAACCAGAAAAATCAACAAATTACTGCATAATAATAATTCGAGTAAAGTAGTATTTAATGATATCTGCGAAGTACTCACTGAGATTCTCGATTCAAACGTGCTAGTAATCAGCAAGAAGGGAAAGGTGCTTGGGGGAAGTAAATGTAAAGATGTTCCTTATATTACAGAGCTGATTGAGAAAGAAGTCGGAAAGCATATTGATGAAATGTTGAACGAACGTCTTCTCAGCATCTTATCCACAAAAGAAAATGTAAACCTGCAGACACTGGGATTTTCAGAAGAGGCGGTAAAAGGATGTCAGGCAATCATTACTCCTATTGATATTGCCGGCGAAAGACTTGGAACACTGTTCATTTATAAGATGAACACCATGTATGAAATTGATGACATTATTCTCAGTGAATACGGTACCACAGTTGTAGGGCTGGAAATGTTAAGATCCGTAAATGAAGAAAGTGCGGAAGAGACCAGAAAAGAGCATATTGTTCAGTCAGCAATCAGCACGCTGTCTTATTCAGAGCTGGAGGCAATCATTCATATCTTTGATGAATTGAACGGTACAGAAGGAATTCTTGTAGCAAGCAAGATTGCAGACAGAGTTGGAATTACGAGATCTGTGATTGTGAATGCTCTCCGTAAATTTGAAAGTGCAGGGGTAATTGAATCCCGCTCTTCCGGAATGAAGGGAACTTATATCAAGGTTGTGAACGATTATGTTTTCACAGAGTTGGAGCGTATCAAAGCAGAACGCATGAAATAAGCCTAAATATAAAGGGCTGTTGCAAAATTATCTGTTTGCAGCAGTCCTTTTTGTGCATTAGAACGAAGGAGGGCCGGAAAAAATTATGTATGAGAATTGTCATGCAACTTTGAAGATACACAGAATGATATTAAAGGACAGTTTTTTTGATCGCTGTCATTATTCATGTAAGGTGATTACGTATCGTCCGGAGGAAGAATGTATATACTTATTATCGGAAGGGACAGAGCTTACGGCTTTTTCCCTTGATGGACTGTATGAATGTCGGATAGAAGATGAAAACTGCATGAATATCTGTAAAGGAATGATCAGGGAAAGATACTGGAACAAACAGGGGAAGGTTATCAAATTCCAGATCCAGAATGGATTTTATAAAAAAGTTCTAAACTAAATATAAATTGTGTTGACAAAAGGAAAAGAGAGTGCTATTTTATATCTAGAATCTTTCAGCACTCTCTTTTGTTGAGTGCTAACAATATAGAAATCAATAAGGAGGCTTACATTATGAGATTAGTACCATTAGGTGACAGAGTTGTTTTAAAACAGTTAGTAGCAGAAGAGACTACAAAGTCAGGAATTGTGATTCCTGGACAGTCAAAGGAAAAACCGCAGCAGGCAGAAGTTGTGGCAGTTGGACCTGGCGGAACAGTAGATGGAAAGGAAGTTACAATGAATGTAACTGTTGGACAGCAGGTTATCTACTCTAAATATTCCGGTACAACAGTAGAACTTGATGATGAGGAATATATTGTTGTAAAGCAGGATGATATTCTTGCAATCGTAGAGAAGTAAGTAAAATCACAGACATAGAACAGATATCATATAATTTTTAGGAGGAATGCAATTATGGCAAAGGAAATCAAATACGGCGCTGAAGCCAGAAGAGCTTTGGAAGCAGGCGTAAATCAGCTTGCTAATACAGTTAGAGTAACACTTGGACCAAAAGGACGCAATGTTGTTCTTGATAAGTCATTCGGTGCTCCGCTGATCACAAATGATGGTGTGACTATTGCAAAAGAAATTGAGCTTGAGGATGCATTTGAAAACATGGGTGCACAGCTGATCAAAGAAGTTGCTTCCAAGACCAATGATGTGGCTGGAGATGGAACAACAACAGCTACCGTACTTGCACAGGCTATGGTACATGAAGGAATGAAGAATCTGGAAGCAGGCGCTAATCCGATCATCCTTCGAAAAGGTATGAAAAAAGCGACAGATGTTGCAGTTGAGGCAATTGCAAAGATGTCCAGTAAAGTAAAAGATAAAGATCAGATCGCAAAGGTTGCATCTATTTCTGCAGGTGATGAGGCTGTTGGTCAGATGGTAGCTGATGCAATGGAAAAAGTATCTAATGACGGAGTTATTACAATTGAAGAATCCAAGACCATGAAGACAGAGCTTGATCTGGTAGAAGGTATGCAGTTTGATCGCGGATATATTTCTGCATATATGGCAACTGATATGGATAAAATGGAAGCAAATCTGGATGATCCGTATATTCTGGTTACAGACAAAAAGATTTCTAATATTCAGGACCTTCTTCCGGTACTGGAACAGATCGTACAGAGCGGTGCAAGACTTCTGATCATCGCTGAGGATATTGAAGGAGAGGCACTTACAACTCTGATCGTTAACAAGCTTCGCGGAACTTTCAATATAGTAGCTGTTAAAGCACCGGGATATGGAGACAGAAGAAAAGAAATGCTTCGTGATATCGCAATCCTGACAGGCGGAGAAGTAATCTCTGATGAACTGGGAATGGATCTGAAGGAAGTTACTCTGGCTCAGCTTGGACGTGCAAAATCTGTAAAGGTTCAGAAAGAAAATACGGTTATCGTTGATGGTATGGGCGATAAAGCTGCAATTGCTGATCGTGTTGCACAGATCAAGGGACAGATTGAAGAGACCACATCTGATTTTGACAGAGAAAAATTACAGGAAAGACTTGCAAAACTGGCAGGCGGCGTAGCTGTTATCCGTGTTGGTGCTGCTACTGAAACTGAGATGAAAGAAGCAAAACTCCGTATGGAAGACGCTCTGAATGCGACCAGAGCAGCCGTAGAAGAAGGTATTATTTCCGGTGGTGGATCCGCTTATATTCACGCTGCAAAAGAAGTTGCAAAGGTTGCGGATACTCTGGAAGGTGACGAGAAGACAGGTGCAAAGGTTGTATTAAAGGCACTGGAATCTCCACTGTTCCACATTGCAGCAAATGCAGGACTTGAAGGTGCTGTGATTATTAATAAAGTAAGAGAATCTGAAGTGGGAACAGGATTCAATGCTCTGACAGAAGAGTATGTTGACATGGTTGAGACGGGTATTCTTGATCCTGCAAAGGTTACAAGAAGTGCACTTCAGAATGCAACAAGTGTAGCATCTACATTGCTGACAACAGAGTCTGTTGTGGCAGATATCAAAGTAGATACACCGGCTATGCCGGCAGGCGGCAACCCGGGAATGGGAATGATGTAACAGATTATAAACTTTTTGAAAACTCCTCTTATGAGGAGTTTTCTTTTTGTCATGATATGTGGTACAATAGCAATAAGTATAATAAGCTTGGAGGAAAAAACCATGGATGACTTTTACACAGAACAATTGATTAAAAAACAGACAGGCATGAAAGATCTTGTGATCAGAGCGCTTCTTGTCGCGCTTACGATCGTATCCGTGTTTGCCATATTCATGTTCTCATTTGGACTTCTTGTTACAGTAATCTTAATCATTGTTGATGTTATCATGTTCCGCAGCATGAATGTGGAATATGAGTATTTATTTGTAAATGGAGATCTTGATATTGATAAGATCATGAATAAGTCGAAAAGAAAGAAACTTCTTTCCGTAAGTTTAGATCAGCTGGAGCTTCTTGCACCGGTAGGCGCAGTGGAATTGATGCAATATAAAAAAGCAAAAACCTATGATTATACATCAGGAGCAGGAAATGCAGATCAGTATGCGCTGATCGTATCAAACGGAGGGGAGATCAAACAGATTATATTTGAACCCAATGATACAATTATTGAAGGATTTTTTATGAAAGCCCCCAGAAAGGTGATTCGCAAATAGATTGTACAAAAATAAAAAAAGAGTCGAAATCTGTTGACAACAGTCAGTAAAATTCGTTATTATAGCATTTAAATATTAAATGTGTTTAGAGAAAGAGAGGGTGTAATCATGGGAAAAATAATTGGAGAGGGAATTACATTTGATGATGTACTTTTAGTGCCGCAGTATTCAGAAGTGATTCCAAACCAAGTAGATTTATCAACTAATTTAACAAAAAAGATCAGGTTAAATATTCCGATGATGAGTGCGGGAATGGATACCGTTACAGAGCATCGCATGGCAATTGCAATGGCTCGTCAGGGTGGAATTGGTATTATTCATAAAAACATGTCTATTCAGGAGCAGGCAGAAGAGGTAGATAAAGTAAAACGATCTGAGAATGGTGTTATTACAGATCCATTTTATTTATCTCCTGAGAATACACTGGAAGATGCGAATAATCTGATGGCAAAGTTCAGAATTTCAGGTGTTCCTATTACAGAAGGAAGAAAGTTAGTTGGTATTATCACAAACCGTGATTTAAAATTTGAAGAAGATTTCTCTAAGAAGATAAAAGAATCCATGACATCAGAAGGCCTGATTACAGCACCGGAAGGTATTACGCTGGAAGAAGCAAAGAGAATTCTTGCAAAAGCAAGAAAAGAAAAACTTCCGATTGTTGATAAAGATTTTAATCTGAAAGGTCTCATTACAATCAAAGATATTGAGAAGCAGATCAAGTATCCATTGTCTGCAAAAGATGCACAGGGACGTCTTCTCTGTGGAGCAGCGATCGGTATTACTGCGAACTGTCTGGAAAGAGCACAGGAACTGGTAAATGCGAAAGTCGATGTCGTGGTAATGGATTCTGCACATGGACACTCCGCAAATGTAATCCGTACTGTAGATATGGTTAAGTCCAAATTCCCGGATCTGCAGGTAATCGCAGGAAATGTAGCAACCGGAGAGGCTGCAGAAGCATTGATCAAAGCCGGTGTAGATGCAGTTAAGGTTGGTATCGGACCTGGTTCTATCTGTACAACACGTGTTGTGGCAGGTATCGGAGTTCCGCAGATTTCTGCTGTTATGGACTGTTATGAAGCTGCAGATAAATATGGTATACCAATCATTGCGGATGGCGGTATCAAGTATTCCGGAGATATGACAAAAGCAATTGCAGCAGGTGCCAATGTATGTATGATGGGAAGTATCTTTGCAGGATGTGATGAAAGTCCTGGAACATTCGAGTTATACCAGGGAAGAAAATATAAAGTATATCGTGGAATGGGATCGATCGCAGCGATGGAAAACGGAAGCAAAGACCGCTATTTCCAGTCGGATGCAAAGAAACTTGTGCCGGAAGGTGTAGAGGGACGTGTTGCATATAAGGGATCTGTGGAAGATACAGTATTCCAGCTGATGGGAGGACTTCGCTCCGGTATGGGTTATTGTGGAACTCCTACAATTGAAGATTTGAAGAAGAATGGAAAGTTTGTAAAGATTTCCGCAGCATCATTAAAAGAAAGTCATCCACATGATATTCATATTACGAAAGAAGCACCGAACTATAGTGTAGATGAATAAGGTTTAAAAATAGGCTGGGGATCATTGCAAAATATAGAGATATCATCATGAATATACAATATATTTTGCAACAGTCCCCGGTCTTTTTGTGTGAAACGAAGCTTTATGATGAAAATCTGTAATATAAAGGAGGAAGATAATTATGATCTGTAACATTGATCAAACGGCAAAGGGAGAAAAAGCGACCTGTTATTCACTGAAAAATAAGAAGGGGATGGAAGTCGTTGTATCTGATTTTGGAGCGACTCTGGTGAAAGTACTGGTTCCGGATCGGGATAATATTCTGCGGGATGTTGTGCTGGGATATGATACTGTGGAAGGATATGAACAGGGAGGCGTTCATTTTGGGGCGACGGTTGGACGTGTTGCGAATCGTATCGGTGGCGCTGGTTTTGAATTGAACGGAAAAGAATATCGACTGACAAAAAATGATAATCAGAACACGCTCCATGGAGGGATTGATTATTACAATAAAAGAATGTGGAAAACAGAACAGGAAGATGATACAAAAGTGGTATTTTCTCTTCTGAGCCCGGATGGAGATCAGGGATTTCCGGGGAATCTGAAGATTCAGGTATCTTATGAACTGACGGAAGAGCAGGAGTTAAAGATTCATTATGATGCTGTTTCGGATCAGGATACAATCATCAATCTTACAAACCACAGCTATTTTAATCTGTCCGGCCACGATTCGGGCTCAGTTCTGGATCAGGAGGTAATGATATGTGCCGAGGCATTTACAGAGGCAGATGCAGAATCAATTCCAACGGGAAAAATTGTACCGGTAGACGGGACTCCAATGGATTTTAGAAAGAAAAAGCCAATCGGGAGAGATGTGGAAGAGGAGTATGAAGCTCTGATATTCGGTAAGGGATACGATCACAACTGGGTGCTTGACGGAACAGGAATGCGCATGGTAGCAGCGATGGCTTCAAAACAGACTGGCATATCAATGGAAGTATATACAGATCTTCCGGGAATGCAGTTCTATACCGGCAATTTCCTGGAGGCTGAGAAAGGAAAAGATGGGGCAGTGTACGGAAAAAGAAGTGGTGCATGTTTTGAAACACAGTATTTTCCGGATGCGATTCACAAAGAGAATTTTGAAGGGCCGGTGTTAAAAAACGGAGAGAGATATGAGACGACAACGGTGTATAAGTTTGTCTGATCTTCAGAAAATCATAAGTAACTTTTCATAAAATTATCAGATTGTATGTGCTAGGATAAGAACAGATAATTGAATGGAGAGTTTACATGAGAAAAAAGAAACAAAGAAGCTGCAAAAGGATATCAAAGTCCAGAAAAAAGAGGATTTATCAGAGAAATATGCGGATCGGCATTGTGATACTCCTGCTTCTGACGGTCGTGGCTGTTATGGTAAAACTGGTGAAGTCAGGGACATTTTCTGACCAGTATACAGAAAATGAAGGAGATGTCATTGAACGGTACCGACCGGAGATAGAGGTTAATCTCCTGACAACGAATCCTTATTCCAGACCGGGAATCGAGACGGGAAAAATTACAGGAGTCGTGGTACATTATACGGCCAATCCCGGAGCAACGGCAATGAATAACAGAGATTATTTTGAAAGTCTGAAAGATACCCATGAGACGAAAGTAAGCAGTAATTTTGTGATCGGCCTGGAGGGGGAGATTGTCCAGTGTGTTCCGACCTGGGAGGTGGCATATGCATCGAATGGGCGCAACAATGATACGGTCTCAATCGAATGCTGTCATCCGGATGAAACAGGAAAATTCAATGATAAGACCTATGAATCGATGGTTGAACTGTGCGCATGGCTGTGTCTGAAGTTTGATCTGAAAGAGACGGATGTAATCAGGCATTATGATGTTACAGGAAAAAACTGTCCGAAATATTTTGTCGAAAATGAGGAAGCATGGGAGCAGTTCAGAAGCGATATCGGAGAAGAGCTGAAAACATATAAATAACTCTTTTTCTTCACCTAATTTCTGCATTTTCATCACACTTTCATCACAATTTCGAGGTACACTACAAACATAGAAAGATGAAAGGGGCCATAGATATGGAAAATCAATATAATTACTATACATCAGATCAGGAATCTTCAGGTCAGAATATGAATTATGAAGAGCCAATGGAAGAGAAGAAGAAAAGGAAGGTACCGAGATGGGTACAGGCTGCATGTCTTGGACTGATCTTTGGGCTGGTTGCCAGTGCGGCATTTCAGACCAGCAATATCATTGCCGGTAAGATTACCGGAAAAGAGACAATTTCCGATACAAGTGATAAACAGGCAAAGACAACCACAACTGCGAACAGCACAAAGCTGACGACTTCTTCCGGTACGACTGTAACGACGGATATTGCACAGATTGTGAAAAATACAATGCCGTCAGTCGTATCTATTACCAGTATGAGTGTTCAGCAGGTGCAGAGCTTCTTTGGCGGGATTCAGGAACAGCAGAGTGAGAGTGCCGGTTCCGGAATTATCATTGGACAGAATGATGACGAACTGCTGATTGTGACCAACAACCATGTAGTAGAAGGTAGTGATACACTTACGGTATCTTTTATAGATGAAGAAAGTGTAGAAGCGAATATCAAAGGAACCAATCCGGATAAGGATCTGGCGGTTGTAGCCGTTCCTCTGGAGAACGTCAAGGATTCTACAATGGACGAGATTGCAGTGGCAACTTTGGGAGATTCTACAGAACTTCAGGTCGGAGAACCTGCGATTGCAATCGGAAATGCACTGGGGTATGGGCAGTCCGTGACGACCGGTATCATCTCTGCAACGAATCGTTCCATCGAAAGCTATGACGGTAAGCTTATTCAGACTGATGCAGCGATCAATCCTGGAAACAGTGGTGGTGCTCTGTTGAATGCAAACGGAGAAGTGATCGGTATCAACTCTGCGAAAATAGCACAGGAACAGGTAGAAGGTATCGGATATGCAATCCCGATTTCTGATGCAAGTGATATCATCACCAATCTGATGAATCAGGAAACGAAGACGAAAGTAGCAGAAGAAGAAAGAGGATATATCGGAATTAAGGGAGTCGATGTTACGGATGACAGTGCTCAGATGTATAATATGCCGACGGGTGTATATATATCAGAAGTGCTTTCCGGAACAGGTGCAGAAAAAGCTGGTTTGACAAAAGGGTCTGTCATCACTGCCATTAATGGAACAACAGTTGACAGTATGGAGGCTTTGCAGGAACAGCTTCAGTACTACAGAATAGGAGAAAAGGTTACTCTGACGATACAGATACCGGAAAAAAATGGCGAGTATGATAAGAAGGATGTTGAAGTGACACTGGGAGAACAGCAGAGGTAAATTTTTTGCAAAATATGTAAAGTTTTTTTGATATTTGTATCTGGTTGTAGTATAATTACAATGTATGTGGATGCTGGATACAGCATAGTCAGCGAAATTATTACATTGTGAGGAGGGGCAGGTTCTGATGAAATGTCCAATATGTGGTCAGGAATTACGGCCGGGAAAGAAAGATCCGAATTATCTGTTATGCTATAACTGTAAAAAGAAATTTAAAATGCCTCAGAAGGCTCAGAAGAAAACGGAGAGCGCGGAAGAAGAGGAAAAGAAATATTCTAACATACCACCAAAGAAAGTGCGGGAAAAGCGTGAGAAAGAGATGCGCGATGCGTATGATGAGCTTCTTTCTGTAGAAGATGACAGAAAGAAGAAAAAGTCAAAACCGGCGCCGAAGCCGAAACGTAAAGAAGAGTTAGAGGATGATCTTTACGATGACATCGATGATGATTATGATTATGATGACGATGACGAGCCGGGAATGTCAAAAGCACCAATTATTATTCTTGCAATTGCAATTGTTGTGGTAGCTGCTCTGATCGCATTCATGCTGCTGAGATAAAATACTGACAGTCGATTCATAACAAGTTTCAGTTATGAATCGACTGTTTTTTTGTTTTACTTACAGTTTGAGTCGAATTCCGGATTAATTGCATAAAAGTTCTTACTGTCAAGATGATCCTGGACGATTCTCAGACTTTCACCGAAACGCTGGTAGTGAACGATTTCCCGCTGGCGCAGAAAACGAATGGGGTCACAGATCTCGGGATCTTTTACCAGACGAAGGATGTTATCATAAGTCGTCCGGGCTTTTTGTTCAGCCGCCATATCTTCATGAAGATCTGTGATGGGATCTCCTTTGGACTGAAAGTAAGTTGCAGTCCATGGAGTGCCGCCGGCAGACTGAGGCCAGAGTGCCAGAGTATGATCGACATAATATTTATCAAAACCGGATTTTTCAATCTCCTCCGGGGACAGATTTCTGGTCAGCTGATGGACGATGGCGCAGATCATCTCCATGTGGGCGAGTTCTTCGGTTCCGATATCCGTGAGTACCCCGGTAACCTCCCGATATGGCATGGTATATCTCTGTGCCAGATATCTCATGGAAGCGGCGAGTTCACCATCCGGACCTCCCGATGGCATATTTTCCTGTGATGGAGAATAAAGTATATCGAAAAGCAGAGCGGATGATATAAAATGGTAAAACATGTGCAGACGGGGGCCGCCTATGTGCGGGTATCCACAGAAGATCAACTGGAGTATTCGCCTGACAGCCAGATCAGAAAGATCAGGGAATACGCGGACCGCCATCAGATAGACCTGCCGGATCAGTATATTTATGTGGATATGGGAGTCAGCGGGAAATATGCCAGGAAGCGACCTGATTTTATGAAAATGATCAGTGATGCCAAAAAGAAGCCCAGACCCTTTGATGTCATACTGGTATGGAAATTCTCGCGATTTGCAAGAAGCCGTCAGGACAGCATTCTATATAAGTCCATGCTTCGGAAGGAATGTGGGATTGATGTCGTGTCGATTACAGAACAGCTTTCAGATGATCCGACCTCTATTCTGATTGAGGCGTTGCTGGAAGCCATGGATGAATATTATTCCATTAATCTGGCGCAGGAAGTAAAACGGGGGATGAATGAAAAGTTTTCCAGAGGTGGAGTGGTATCCGTTCCCCCGTTTGGGTACAGAATGGGAGAAAGCCACTTTGAAATAGATGAAACGAGAGCGCCGGTTGTTCAAAAGATATTTGAGCAATTTGTAGAAGGGATGTCCTGCAGCCAGATTGCAAAGTGGCTGAATGCTATGGAAATCCGGACGATACGGGGAAAGCGTTTTGAAAAGAGAAGTGTAAAATATATCCTGATGAATCCGGTGTATACGGGAAAGCTGAGAAGAGGGACAGGAGGAAAAGTAAGCTGTGACAGGTACTATCAGAAAGAACAGGTTCGGATTGTAAGGGGAGAACATTTGCCGATTATCTCAGAAGAGCTTTTTGGGAAAGCGCAGAGAAAAATGCAGGATGAGAAATAGAAAGCGTGCAGTTTTAACAGGCATGGGAAACATGGATGTTAAAACTGCACGGTAAAATAAAGATTCTTTATTTATTTTTCAGAAGCTTCGTTGACGATGGCTTCTGCGTATTCGATAGAAGCGTTGATATTGCGGCGGAAGTTTTTGCGGCCGATCTGATCGAGCAGGCCGGCTTTTTCCATGGCACGCATTGGCTGTTTGTTCACATGAGACAGGATTAAGGTAATGTCATGCTTTTTGCAGTAGTCACAGAGTCCGGAAAGGGCATTCATGGCAGTGCTGTCTACGGAAGGGACGCTTCGCATACGGATGATCAGGCAGCGGGTTCCGTCCTTTACGCTGATCTGTTTGATGGTATCTGCGGCGCCAAAGAATAATGGTCCGGTGATTTCATAAACACTGATCGAAGCAGGAATATGGCGGAGCATATTTTGCTCGGCTGCTTCTTTCTCCGTGGAAAATTCATCTGCACGTTTCCAGCTTTTCAGTTCTGTCTCATCGCTCATCCGTTTCATAAAGAGCAGGCAGGAAATGAGCATTCCTATTTCGATTGCAACTACCAGATCGAAGAGTACTGTCAGAAGAAATGTGGCAATCAGAACAGCATTATCGCTTTTGGGGGCCGTTTTTAAAAGATGAAGGAAAGTTCTCCACTGGCACATATTGTACGCAACCATAAACAGGATGGCTGCAATGGTCGGCATTGGAATCAGTCCTGCATAAGGCATCAGTATCATTAATACAAGAAGCAGTGTGACCGCATGTACCATTCCGGCAACAGGGGTTCGGCCGCCGTTTTTTACATTGGCAGCAGTTCGGGCGATTGCACCTGTGGCAGGGATTCCGCCAAAAAGAGCAGAAGCTATGTTTCCGGCGCCCTGGGCTACAAGTTCCATGTCTGAACGGTGTTGTTCGGTAATCATTCCGTCCGCAACCACACAGGAAAGAAGTGATTCTATTGCAGCGAGAATTGCGATCGTAAAAGCATTTGGCAGTGCGATACGGATCATTTCAAAGTTAATCTGTGGAATATGAAGGGTCGGAAGAGAACTGTTGATCGTATATAGATCTCCTATGGTATTGACTTTCAGAGGAAGCAATTTAACCATCAGAATTCCCGCGATTACGGCAATCAAAGAGGCAGGAATCTTTTCTGTGAACCTGGGGATCACGATTAATATGACAAGACAGATCAGTCCTACGATGAGAGCATCTGTATTGAAAGTGGAAAAGCCTTTGATAAAAGCCTTTAGTTTTTCGGTTGTTTCGATGACGGGCATTCCTTTCGGATAAGTAACTCCGAAGAAATCTTTCAGCTGACCGATCACGATCGTAACAGCAATTCCGGAAGTGAATCCGGTGGTGATCGTGAATGGGATGAATTTGATCAGTGAACCAAAGTGACAAATTCCCATCAGAACCAGTATGACACCGGCAAGTATGGTTGCAAGAATCAGGCCGTCCATTCCACTTTCGGCCACGATGCCTGCGACGATGGTAGCGAAGGCTGCGGTAGGACCTGCAATCTGTACGTGACTTCCGCCAAGCAGAGAGATGACGAAGCCGGCAATGATGGCTGTATAGATTCCCTGCTCGGGACCTACCCCTGATGCAAGTGCAAGTGCAATGGATAACGGTAGCGCTATGATCGCTACAATTATACCGGCAATCACATCCTTAACGAATTGTTCTTTCTTGTAGTTTTTTAGTGTTGTAAACAACATGGGCTGCATTTTTTCCATATTTCTTCCATTATTCTCCTTTTTTGACTTTTTCTTCCGTCAGTCTTTTTTCATTATATCGGTGGAATGTGTGAAATGTCTACAAGAAATATGGCGAAAAATGGATTATTTTTGTATTTTTTTCGGAACAAATAATGTTGACATGCCATTTGGACCTCCAAATTGCGTAATAATAACCTGAGCAATCCGGGGATTAGTTTGCGTGATTTTTACAGGATATTGCAGACGTTTTTCGTAATTCCACATAGATCAGCATCCTCCTTCCTGCCATGGCCATGGATCATTGATCCAGTTCCAGCGTTCAGTCTGGCTGTCGGCAGTATCCAGTGTAAGGGGACCATAGTATTTTGCATATTCATTTAATGCCTGAACACGCTGACATTTAAATTCATTAAAATATTCAAGGGCATCCTGATCGCAGGGATGAGTATCAAGAAACAACTTTGCATCATCTGCAGCAAAACTTACAATATTGATCCAGTCCATCAGTTCTTTGCGGCAGGGTTTTTTTTCGTTCATCGACAGCATCCCCCTTTCCCATGAAATGGCATATCCAGTTCTGCGAATATAGTTCCAAGGCAGAATCCTTTTTCTGCTTCATATAATGAACGCCATTGCTGCCAGGGAATGTATGCCATGGCAAGCGGAAGAGATTTCAGCGTATCAGAAGCAGTCTGCTCTCTGCAGCAGGGAGTGGCGGGAGCAGAAGAACGTGGCGGCATGGAAGATCTTGAATGACCGCTGCCGCGATGGGTATAGTCTGGTGTGGAATAACGATATGCAGGCATTTTTGCGTCTCCTTTCAATATTCTTTGCAATAATATAGTATGGAAATTCACATAAGTTGTGAATGAGATGGTTGTTTTTGCAGAGATATATGAGTATAATAGATACGATTAGATGGGAGTGTAATAAATATGGCGAAAAACCAGAGAACAAAAACCAATGAAAAAACAAATGTAAAACGTTCGGGAACAGGAAAGATACGTTTTTTTGATTACAGTCTTCTTGCTGTGCTGATCTGTCTTGTGTGCTTCGGACTGGTTATGCTGTACAGTACCAGTGCTTATAGCGCAATGGTCACTTATGGAGACAGTATGCATTATTTTAAAAGGCAGATCGTCTTCTGTGTTGCCGGATTTGCAGGCATGTTTATTGTCGCAAGAATAGATTATCATTATTACATAAAATGGGCAAAAGGAATCTATTATATATCGATTTTTCTGATGCTGCTCGTAAAGACGCCTCTGGGAAAAGAGGTAAATGGAGCAAAGAGATGGATCAGGCTCCCGTTTGACCAGCAGCTTCAGCCTTCCGAGATTGCAAAGATTGCAGTGATTCTGTTTATTCCGGTCCTGATCTGTACAATGGGAAAGGAAATAACGACTTTGCAGGGAATGGCAAGGGTGGTGATGTGGGGAGGATTTTCAGCCGCCTGCGTTCTGTTCCTGACGGATAATCTGAGTACTGCAATTATCGTAATGGGAATCACCTGTATCATGATATTCGTTGTTCATCCGAAGACCAAACTGTTTGTGATACTGGCCGTGGCCGGGGCGACAGCCGCGATTGTGGGAGCGAGGCTTCTGGGAATGGCGATGGAAACCAGTGGTAATTTCCGCCTTCGAAGAATTCTTGTGTGGCTGGATCCGGAAAAATATGCATCTGACGGAGGGTATCAGATCATGCAGGCGCTGTACGCGATCGGTTCCGGAGGATTTTTTGGAAAAGGGCTTGGTAACAGTGCGCAGAAGATGATTATCCCGGAAGTGCAGAATGATATGATTCTTTCTATTATATGTGAGGAACTGGGTGTGTTTGGTGCAATCATTGTGCTGGTACTTTTTGGCATGTTGTTGTACAGGCTGTTATTCATAGCTCAGAATGCACCGGATCTGTACGGATCACTGGTTGTGTCAGGTATATTCGGACATATCGCACTGCAGGTAATTCTGAATGTGATGGTTGTAATTAATCTGATCCCGACTACGGGAATTACGCTTCCGTTTATCAGTTACGGAGGTACATCGGTACTGTTTCTGATGGCAGAAATGGGAATTGCACTGGGGGTATCCAGAAAAATAAAAATTGCTGAATAAGAATTCTATACAAGTCTTTCTTTTTTCGGATAAATATGGTAATATGGATATGGTTTTGAAAACCAGATAAAATAGATACCAAAAACAACAAATGGAATTGTTGATAATATGTATCGGGAGGAAGAACATGAAGTATAAGATTATTGTAGATAGTTGTGGGGAACTGACAGACAAGATGAAGTCGTCTGGATGTTTTGAAACGGCGTCCCTGTCAATTGAGGTTGGCGGGCACCACATTATAGATGATGATACATTTGATCAGGCTGACTTTTTGAGAAGAGTTGCGGAATGTGAGGAATGTCCGAAGTCTTCCTGCCCGTCGCCGGAGAGATATATGGAAGGCTATCATTGTGATGCGGAGCATGTGTATGCGGTGACATTGTCAGCGGAGCTGAGTGGTTCTTATAACAGTGCTGTGCTGGGAAAGAATCTGTATCATGAAGAATACGGAGAAAAAGATATCTATATATTTAATTCCAGATCGGCATCTGTGGGGGAAACGCTGATTGCAATGAAGATTGCAGAATGTGAAGAGGCCGGAATGAGCTTCCGAGAAGTGATCGATACTGTAGAAGCATACATTGCTTCACAGAATACATATTTTGTACTGGAGACACTGGACATTCTTAAGAAAAACGGCAGATTAAAGGGGCTGAAAGCAGTGGTAGCAACGGCATTGAATATCAAACCGGTCATGGGAGCAACACCGGAAGGAACGATCCGGCAGATTTCTCAGGCGCGTGGCATTAAGAAAGCACTGGTGAAGATGGCAGATGAAATTGTGAATAACCTGAAAGAATCTGAGCAGAAGATTCTGGCGATATCACACTGTAACTGCAGAGAGAGAGCAGAAGCAGTCAAAGAGATGCTGGTTTCAAAAGCAGTGTTTAAGGATGTGATCATCCTTGATACGGCCGGGATCAGCAGTATGTATGCGGCAGATGGAGGCATAATTGTGGTTGTATAATTTCTGCAGTTGTGATAAAATAACTTTTAGTTATTGAACAGAAGGAGCCGGATATTATGAGTCAGGAAAAAGTTGACAGATATAAGAAAGAAAAAGCAAATCGTAAGCAAATTATGAAAAAAGCCAGAATTCAGAAGCTGGTAAGCCGTTGTGTGATCGCCCTGGTTGCTGTTGCACTGGTGGGAGGATTCGGATATTCTGCATTTTCGTCATATCAGGCAAAGAAGCCGAAAGAAGAAGTGGCGATTGATTATTCCGCACTTGATGAATTGAGTCAGAGTCTTTCTGAACTTGAAGTGGCAGATGGAGAATAAAAGAAAAGTCTAATAAGAATGAAAAAGAATCTTGCAATGTGAGGTTCTTTTTTTGTGCCAATTTTTATAAAAAGGGCTTGAAAACGATAAAAAAGTAGTTTACAATGGTTTCAAGTGGTAGAAAGTGGTGAGAAGTGGAGCAAAGTGGCAAGAAAGTGGAAGGCCACTGAAAGAGGGTGAGTTCAATGTTGAAAGGAGAGTACAGTCATAATATTGACGCAAAGGGAAGACTTATCATTCCTGCAAAGTTTCGTGACGATCTAGGGGAGAATTTCGTCATAACAAAAGGAATGGAGAATTGCCTTTATGTATACCCGGAAAACGAATGGAACACCTTCGAAGCAAAACTGAACGCCTTACCAACCACCACGGATAAAAAAGCCCGTGCTCTTGCATATTTTTTTCAGGGAAGTGCTACAGACGGCGACCTTGACAAGCAGGGAAGAACGTTAATTCCTTCTGTTTTGAGAGAATTTGCACACCTGGATAAAGAAGTCGTATTTATCGGTATGGGGAAGCGTGCCGAGATCTGGGACAAGGCAAGATGGGAAGAAAAGAATGCTGAAGTGGAACTTAACATTGAAGATATTGCATCTGATATGGAAGCGAGTGGATTCAGTATCTAGAGGGAGAAGATATGGGATTCGAACACAAATCAGTATTACTGAATGAAACAATTGATGGATTAAACATCAGGCCGGATGGCATCTATGTAGATGGCACGCTTGGTGGAGGCGGACATGCTTATGAAGTATGCAGACGCCTCGGTGAAAAGGGGAGTATTGTAGGAATAGACCAGGACGCGGCTGCGATCGAGGCGGCAGGCGCCCGCTTAAAAGACTTCGGGGAGAAGGTTACAATAGTCAGGAGCAACTATTGTGATATGAAGTCAAGGCTCCGGGAATTAGGAATTGACAAGGTCGACGGAATCATCCTTGATCTGGGCGTATCATCTTATCAGTTAGATACGGCAGAACGTGGATTTTCCTATCGCGAAGATGCACCTCTGGATATGCGGATGGATACACGTCAGAAAATGACAGCCAGGGACATCGTCAATGACTACTCAGAGATGGATCTCTACCGCGTGATCAGAGACTATGGCGAGGACAAGTTTGCCAAGAATATTGCAAAACATATCGTGGCAGAACGCGGTAAGAGACCAATCGAGACTACAGGCCAGCTGACAGAGATTATCAGGGCCTCAATACCAATGAAGTATCAGAAAAAGTCTGGGCATCCGGCAAAACGGACATTCCAGGCTATCCGTATTGAACTGAACAGGGAGTTGGATGTTCTGCGGGATTCATTGGATGATATGATAGACATATTGAATCCGGGTGGAAGGTTGTGTATTATCACATTTCATTCGCTGGAGGACAGGATCGTAAAGAGTGCATTTAAGAAAAATGAGAATCCATGTACCTGTCCGCCGGACTTTCCTGTATGTGTATGTGGGAAAGTGTCCAAGGGGAGTATTGTTACCAGAAAGCCTATTCTGCCAGGTGCAGAAGAAATGGAAAATAACAGTCGTTCAAAAAGTGCCAAATTACGTATATTTGAGCGCTGTTAGAATGGGTTGAAAAAATGATAGAAAGGGGTGGCGTATATGGCAGCAAGACAGAATTATTCACGCAGCAGACAGCAGTATAGAAGCAGAAGTGCTGAAACTTATACAGGAAGACAGGCATATCAGTATGGAAATGTTGCAACACAGCCGGAGTATGCACCGCGTCGTCATGAGTCACCCGCAAAACCTAAGAAGCAAGTAAGCAATCAGGTACGCAGAAATCGAAAACAGGCTCTTATCATGAATCGCACATATGTAGTGTTTCTTGCAGTTGCGGCTGTGCTCGCGCTGATCGTATGTGTAAATTATGTAAAACTTCAGTCCAGCATCACCAGCCGGTCGAAGCATATTACGGCAATGCAGGAAGAACTGGCCAATCTGAAGGAAGAGAATACGACCAGGTACAATGCGGTAATGGATTCAGTGAATCTGGAAGAGGTAAGAGAAAAAGCAGAGGGAGAACTTGGTATGGTATATGCTTCTCCTGAGCAGATCATAGAATATGAAGATCCTGCGACTGATTATGTAAAACAGTATGAGGATATTCCGGAAGACGGTGTGCTTGCTCAGTCAGACAAGAATAAAAAGTAGGAGAAATTATGGCAAGACAGAAAAAGAATCCGTTTAAGAAAAAGATATCAAAATTCATGCAGAAAAAGCTGGTATTGCTCTTTATGGGAATAGTACTGGCTTTTGTTTTTCTGGTGGGAAGAATTACATATATCAACGCATCGAGTGGAGAAAAATATACGAAGGTGGTATTGGATCAACAACAGTATAATAATCGGACCATTCCGTATAAACGAGGAGATATTGTTGATCGCAACGGGACTAAGATTGCAACCAGCGAAAGAGTCTACAACGTTGTCCTGGATGTAAAAGTGATGCTGAGCGATGAGGATTATATCGAACCAACGATTCAGGTGCTGACGGATTGTTTTGAAATCGATGAAGAAGATGTCCGTAAGCTTATGGAGGATAAGCCGTCAAGCAGATATAGTGTCCTGAAAAAGGGAGTTGATTATGATACCGCGCAGAAGTTTGAAAAGATAGATGCGGATGAAAAGAATTATCCGGACGTAAAAGGAATATGGCTGGAAGAAGATTATGTGAGAAAATATCCGTATAATACGCTTGCAAGTGATGTGATCGGATTTACAGTAGATGGTAATGTGGGAAGCAACGGAATAGAGGCTTCTTATAATTCCATTCTGAATGGAACAGACGGAAGAGAATACGGTTATCTGGATGAAAGTTCTACATTTGAACGTACAGTGAAAGAACCGGATAACGGAAGTACTGTTGTGTCAACGATTGATCTTCAGGTGCAGAGCATTGTTGAAAAGTATATCCTGGCATTTAATGAGGCACACAAGAATGAGGCGTCAAAAGGTGAGGGAAGTAAAAATACGGCAGTTATTGTTATGAATCCTCAAAATGGAGAGATACTGGCGGAAGCATCATATCCGAATTATGATCTGAACAGCCCAAGAGATCTGTCTGCCTACTATTCGGAAGAAGAGCTGGAGCAGATGACAGACGAAGAAAAAGTAAATGCACTGAATGAACTGTGGAATAATTTCTGTGTCAGCAATACCTACGAACCGGGATCAACGTTTAAGCCTTTTACAATTGCAGCAGGTCTGGAGACCGGAGTGCTTACCGGGGATGAAGGTTATGTGTGCGGCGGTGTTATGCATGTGGGAGATCATGACATTCATTGCAGCAACCGGTCGGGTCATGGACCGGAGACGTTGAAACAATCTCTGGAAAATTCATGTAACGTAGCATTGATGCAGATTGGAGCCAGCCTCGGGGCAGAAGAATTCTGCCGATATCAGAAGCTGTTTGGATTTGGAGAGTATACGGGAATTGATCTTCCGGGAGAAGGAACTACAGAAGGTCTTTTGTATACACCGGAAAACATGGATGCGGCCAGTCTTGCCACGAATGCATTCGGACAGAATTTTAATGTGACAATGACGCAGCTTGCAGCATCATTTTGTTCTTTGATCAATGGAGGAAATTATTATAAACCGCATGTGGTCAAACAGATACAGGATGAAAATGGAAATGTAACAGAGAATAAAGATCCTGTCTTATTAAAGAAAACTATTTCGGAAGAAACCAGTGAGATTATCAAAGATTATATGCGTGGGGTTGTAGAGGAAGGTACCGGGTCTTCTGCGGGAGTGGAAGGATATGACATTGGAGGAAAAACAGGTACGGCGGAAAAACTTCCGCGAGGAAATGGAAAGTATCTGGTATCCTTTATCGGATATGCTCCGCAGGAAAATCCACAGGTGGTTGTATATGTAGTAATCGATGAACCGAATGTTGCAGAGCAGGCATCCAGTTCCTATGCGACAGAAATGGCATCTGGGATCATGTCAGAGATATTCCCTTATCTTGGGGTTGAAAAAATGACAACGGATGAGACGGATCAGGTTCAGGAATAAGTCAATATTAATCAGAATAACCTTGCAAAAGCAGTAATAAGTTATAAAAACAGCTTTTGTGAGGTTTTTTGTTTGTGAAAAACAAAACATATAATAAGAAGAAAGTACTGGTCGTATTTGTCGGAGCCATGATTCTGATTCTGGGGCTTATGGGCAGGCTGGCCTATCTTATGATCTGGAAGGCGGATTATTATCAGAAAAAAGCAGAAGCACTTCATGAGAGGGAACGGGAGATCAAGGCCGCGAGAGGGGAGATTATTGATTGCAACGGAAAGATACTTGCGACCAATCGCACCGTCTGTACGATCTCTGTGATTCACAGCCAGGTGAAAGACCCGGAGACTGTAATCAATAAGCTGGCTGCTGCGCTGGATATGGATGAAGAAACGGTCCGCAAACGTGTGGAAAAGGTATCTTCGATGGAGAGGATCAAGACAAATGTAGATAAGGAAACAGGAGATGCGATTCGTAACATGGAACTGGATGGAGTCAAAGTGGATGAGGACTTTAAGAGATATTATCCATATAATGAACTGGCATCCAGGGTTTTAGGCTTCACTGGTGGTGATAATCAGGGGATTATCGGGCTGGAGGTAAAGTATGAGGAGTATCTGAAGGGGATCAATGGAACGATTCTTACGACAACTGACGCCAGAGGAGTGGAACTTGAAGGAGTAGCAGAAGACAGGGTGGAACCGGTGGCCGGAAATACGCTGCAGATCAGTATGGATGCAAATATTCAGATGTATGCTCAGCAGATGGCAGAAAAAGTGATGGAAGAAAAGCAGGCGGATAAAGTTGCCATCATACTGATGAATCCGCAGAATGGGGAGATTCTGGCGATGGTGAATGTTCCTGAGTTTAACCTGAATACGCCGTTTGAACTGAGTACACAGGAGGAGCAGAACATGTCTGAAGAAGAAAAACAGGAAGCATTGAATCAGATGTGGAGAAATGGATGTATTAATGATACTTACGAGCCGGGATCTACATTTAAGATCATTACTGCTTCTGCCGGACTGGAAGAAGGTGCTGTAAAGCTGGATGATACATTTTCCTGCCCGGGATACCGGGTGGTGGAGGATCGTAAGATTCGATGTCACAAGGTTGGAGGACATGGCGCGGAGACATTTGTTCAGGGGATACAGAATTCCTGTAATCCGGTATTTATAGATGTCGGACTCAGACTCGGCGCAGATAACTTCTATAAATATTTTCAGCAGTTTGGACTGATGAGTCTGACAGGAGTAGATCTTCCGGGTGAAGCCGGAACTATTATGCACAAAAAAGAGAATATCGGACTTGTGGAACTTGCTACCATGAGTTTTGGACAGTCTTTTCAGATTACGCCGATCCAGCTGGCAACAACGGTAAGTTCCCTGATCAATGGAGGCCGGCGTGTGACTCCTCATCTGGGGGTTCGGGTATTAGAAAAAGACGGGGAAGAAATAAAGACATTTGAATATGAAGAAAAAAACAATATAGTGTCTGAGGAAACATCTGCAACCATGAGAATGCTGCTGGAAAGTGTTGTTGCGGAAGGGTCCGGAAAGAATGCGTATGTGGAAGGATACCGGATCGGAGGAAAGACGGCGACTTCACAGACACTTCCGAGAAGTGCAAATAAGTATATTTCATCTTTTATTGGCTTTGCTCCGGCAGATGATCCTCAGATTCTGGGCATGTGTGTGATCTATAATCCGCAGGGAGTATATTACGGAGGAACGATCGCGGCGCCTGTGATCGGTAATATTTTTGAAAATATATTACCGTATCTTGGCATTGAAAAAGAATAAGAAATGCAGTATACTAGGTAAAGTTAGGAAATAACTGATTAACAAAAGAAGCGAAGAGGTGGGTTATGGATTATACAATATTTATTCCGGTACTGATCGCATTTGTGCTGAGTGCGGCAATGGGACCGTTGATCATTCCGGTACTCAGAAAACTGAAGATGGGACAGACGGAGAGAGTTGAGGGAGTGCAGTCTCATTTGAAAAAAGCAGGAACCCCAACAATGGGGGGAGTGATCATTCTTCTTGCAGTAGTGATCACATCTGTGGTTTATATAAGAAGTTATCCCCAGATCATTCCGATTCTGTTTATGACACTGGGATTCGGGCTGATCGGATTTCTGGATGATTATCTGAAAGTCGTGATGAAGCGCTCAGATGGATTGTATCCAAAGCAGAAGATGGCACTTCAGATTGTAGTTACAGCGATATTTGCATTTTATATGGTACGCTATTCAACCGTTTCCCTTGCAATGCTGATCCCATTTACGGGAGGAAAATATCTTGATATCGGATGGCTTGCAATTCCATTGATGTTCATTGTAGTGATCGGAACAGTAAATGGTGTGAATTTTACGGATGGACTGGATGGTCTTGCATCCAGTGTTACGGTGCTGGTGGCAACATTCTTTACCGTAGTCGCGATCGGAACGAACAGCGGAATCACACCAATTACCTGTGCTGTTGTCGGAGCACTTCTTGGATTTTTGCTGTTTAATGTGTATCCGGCCAGTGTATTTATGGGAGATACCGGATCCCTCGCGCTGGGAGGATTTGTTGCATCGGCGGCATATATGCTGCAGATGCCGATCTTTATTGTAATCGTAGGACTTATTTATCTGGTTGAAGTGTTATCTGTCATGATTCAGGTCACATATTTTAAAAAGACAGGCGGCAAACGTTTCTTTAAGATGGCGCCGATTCATCATCATTTTGAATTATGCGGCTGGTCTGAAACAAGAGTTGTGGCGGTGTTTTCAATTATTACAGCAATTCTGTGCCTGATCGCATTGATGGCTATGTAGGAGGAGATTATGGAAGTAACAGAGAAGAAAGTACTGGTATTTGGTCTTGGAATCAGCGGAATCGGAGCAGGAAAGATCCTGGAGCAGCATGGAGCAGATGTTGTGCTTTATGATGGAAACGAAAAGCTGACAGAAGATAAGATCCGTGAACAGATTGGGAAAGACAGCAAGGCGCAGATTGTTATCGGTGCTTTTCCGGAAGCACTTCTGGACGGTCTTGATATTACCATCTTAAGTCCGGGGGTTCCGACTGATCTTCCGGTGATTGACGAGATGAGAAGACGTGGTGTACAGGTGATTGGCGAGGTGGAACTTGCTTATCAGTTTGGAAAAGGCGATGTCCTTGCAATTACCGGGACCAATGGAAAGACAACAACAACTTCTCTTCTTGGTGAAATCATGAAAAATTATCAGGATAATGTTTTTGTGGTAGGGAACATCGGAACACCATACACAACAGTTGTGTCTGAGATGACAGAAGAGACGATCACAGTTGCTGAGATGAGCAGCTTTCAGCTGGAGAGTATCGTGGATTTCAGACCAAGAGTAAGCGCAATTCTGAATTTTACACCGGATCATCTGAACCGCCATCATACGATGGAAGCGTATGTGAATGCTAAGAAGAAGATTGCTGAAAATCAGACGGAGGAAGATTACTGTATTCTGAATTATGAGGATGAACTGACGAGAGAGTTTGGAAAGAATGTGAAAGCAAAGGTTCTATATTTCAGCAGTCAGCGTAAACTAGAAGAGGGAATTTATCTTGAAGACGGCAATATCATATATCATTATGAAGGAACAGAAGCAAAAATCTGTCATGTGGATGAACTGCAGATACTCGGAACACACAATCATGAAAATGTAATGGCTGCAGCTGCCATGGCTGCAGTATACGGAGTGCCGATGGATGTGATCAGCAGAAGTGTCAGGGAATTTAAAGGAGTAGAACACCGGATAGAGTATGTTACAGAGAAAAAAGGTGTTGTATATTACAATGATTCCAAAGGAACCAATCCGGATGCTGCCATCAAGGGAATTCAGGCTATGAACCGCCCAACGATACTGATTGGCGGTGGATATGATAAAGGATCCGAATATACAGAATGGATCAACAGTTTTGATGGAAAAGTAAGAAAGCTGATTCTTCTGGGTGCGACCCGGGAAAAGATCGCTGCGGATGCAGAAAAATGTGGATTTAAAGATTACCTGTTTGCAGAGACTTTTGACGAAGCGGTGCTTATGGCAGCAAAGCTGGCCAAACCTGGTGAAGCAGTCCTGCTTTCACCTGCCTGTGCAAGCTGGGGAATGTTCCCGAACTATGAAGTACGTGGAGAGAGATTTAAAGAGATTGTAAATTCCTTATAAGGAGTGGCATATATTGGCACAATCGAGAAAGAAAAGTTATGATTATACTCTTTTAGCCGCGTTGATTCTGATCATGGCAGCAGGTCTTGTTATCCTGTACAGTACAAGTGCGTATAACGGAGAAGTGAAGTTTCAGGATTCGTTCTATTACCTGAAAAAGCAGGCGTTTGCGACACTTTTGGGAATTGCGGGGATGTTTATGGTTGCCAGGATGGATTATCATATCTGGAAACATGTGGCTGTCCTGGGATATTTTACTGCAATATTGTTGTCAGTGGCAGTATTGTTTATCGGAGATGAGTATAACGGGTCCAAAAGATGGCTGTCTTTGGGCCCGTTTTCTTTTCAGCCCTCGGAATTTGCAAAAGTGGCTGTTATCCTGTTTCTTGCACATGTGATAACGAAAAATGTGGAAAAGATCGGTAAGATGCGGACGATGCTTAAGATTATTGTGATGATTCTGCCGGTGGTTGCGCTGGTGGGGGCAAGCAACTTAAGTACGGCAATTATCATTCTTGGAATCGCAGTGATTCTGATCTTCGCCGCCAGCCCCAGATATGGTCAGTTTGTTATAATGGCAGCACTTGGAGCAGGATTCATGGCGATATTTTTAGCAATGGAGAGCTATCGGCTGGAACGGCTTGCCATATGGCAGAATCCGGAAAAATATGAAAAAGGATATCAGACGCTGCAGGGGTTATATGCGATTGGGTCCGGTGGATTATTCGGAAAGGGACTTGGAAAGAGCATTCAGAAGCTGGGATTTGTTCCGGAAGCGCAGAATGATATGATATTTTCAATTATCTGTGAAGAACTGGGATATGTCGGAGCCTGTGTGATCCTGTTTCTGTTTCTGATCCTGATCTGGAGATTTTTTGTCATCGCAACACATGCTGTGGATCTGTTTGGAGCACTGATTGCAGCCGGGGCGATGGGACACATGATGATACAGGTGATCCTGAATATTGCAGTCGTGACGAATACCATTCCAAATACCGGGATCACACTTCCCTTTATCAGCTACGGAGGAACGTCAGCAGTTTTTCTTCTGATAGAAATGGGACTTGTCCTGAGTGTGTCATCTTTGGTAAAATAGAAAAAAGGGAGTAGATACAATGAAGAAAAAAACACATCGTTTATATGCTTTGGTTGTGATAATCCTTGCAGTTGCGATCCTCGCAGTCGGGATCCTGGTTCTTTTTTATCTTCAGGGAATCAAGGTCAGCGGGAATGAATACTGTACGGATCAGGAAATTGCAGACGTGATCAAAAAGGATAAGGGATCATTTAATACGATCTATGTGACTGCGAAGTATGCGCTTGGCTATGGGGAAAAGCTTCCCTGTCTGGAAAGTATGAAAGTGAGTATGAAGAATCCGTGGACGCTTCAGATTAAGGTGGAGGAAAAACCAATCGTGGGGTATGTAAAGGACGGAGACCGGTACTTTTATTTCGATAAGACGGGGCTGGTAGTAGATGAGTCGGGCAGCCTGACAGAAGGTCTTCCGTCTATTACCGGACTTGAGATGAAAAATGTGAAGCTTTACCAGACGCTTGAGTGTGAAAACGCCGGTATTTTTGAAGAAATTCTGAAAACATCAAAAGAAATAAAAAAATATGAACTGGGTCAGGTAAAGATTGTCTGTGAGGGAAATCAGATCTTTCTTGAAATCGGAAAAGTGCGGGTCAATCTCGGAAGTTCCGTGTCATCTGAGCAGGTTGCTCAGATCAAACCGATCCTGGAAAAGCTGGGAGACAGGGCAGGAACACTGCATCTGGAGGACTATTCGGAGAGTGGTTCAACGATCACATTTGACAAGGAAGAAAGTCCGGAGGAAATTTCAGAAGAAAAATAAGAAAAATGGAGAAATTCTATTGATATTTTATACAAAAGTCTTTATTATATACTATATATAGCAAACTGAGTTCATCTCACTTGCTTTATTTATGGGATGTATAATATATAATAAGGATAACAAAGGAGGAGAAACCCTTGCTAGAAATTAAAACAAACGAGTCAGAAGCAGCGGCAAAGATTATTGTTGTTGGAGTCGGCGGAGGCGGTAATAACGCAGTGAACCGCATGATCGATGAACAGATTGCCGGTGTTGAATTTATTGCAATTAATACAGATAAGCAGGCGCTTCAGCTGTGTAAAGCACCGACTCTTATGCAGATCGGTGACAAGATCACAAAAGGACTGGGTGCCGGAGCAAGACCGGAGATTGGAGAAAAAGCGGCAGAAGAAAGTGCGGAGGAGATATCAGCAGCACTGAAAGGTGCCGATATGGTATTCGTTACCTGTGGTATGGGCGGCGGTACAGGAACAGGAGCGACTCCTGTGGTAGCTCGCATTGCCAAGGAACAGGGAGCACTGACGGTTGGTGTTGTTACCAAGCCTTTCCGTTTCGAATCTAAGACACGTATGAATAATGCTCTCGCAGGAATTGAAAAATTAAAAGAGAGTGTTGATACACTGATTGTTATTCCGAATGATAAGCTGCTTGAAGTTGTGGACAGGCGTACAACGATGCCGGAAGCGCTGAAAAAGGCAGATGAAGTATTACAGCAGGGTATTCAGGGTATTACAGACCTGATCAATGTACCTTCACTGATCAACCTTGACTTTGCAGATGTTCAGACCGTTATGACAGATAAAGGAATTGCACATATCGGTATTGGACAGGGACGAGGCGATGATAAGGCACTGGAAGCTGTGAAACAGGCAGTTGCCAGCCCGCTTCTTGAAACCACGATTGCAGGTGCATCTCATGTAATTATTAACGTATCCGGTGACATTACTCTGATGGATGCTTCTGATGCGGCTGAATATGTACAGGAACTTGCAGGAGAAGATGCAAATATTATCTTTGGTGCAATGTATGATGATTCCAGAGCAGATGAAGCAACGATCACAGTAATCGCAACAGGTCTTCACAATGTTGGCGGCAGTGCATCAAAGCTGAAATCCAGACTGGAAAACCCGGCAAGAACATCAGCAATGCCGCATGCGGCAGCGCATACAGCAAGCGCACATGCACAGAGCTATGAAAGACCGGTACATCAGGCACAGCCACAGACCGCCCCAAGAATGGATTTTGGAGCAGCTGCGAAGGATAACTCAAATGGTCCGGCAGTGAGAAGACCGGTAGGTGGGACAACTCCAACACTGGAGACTCCAAGAACACCAACCAGCAAAGTAAAAGAACAGTCTATTAAGATTCCGGATTTCTTCAAGAAATAATATCTTATATCTATTTTGTTATGAATCCCGGTACACGATCTGTGTGCCGGGTTTTTGTGATAGCGACGAGCCAAAGTCCAAGCTTGCTTGAGACCTTGGCGACCGCTTACAATCTCAGAACGTGCCCTTGGGCACTTCTGATGATTTACACATATCTTCATATCGCTTAATTCTGACAGGATTCCCCATATATTTCTTTCGTTTTTCATAAAATTCTTTCTTTTTTTACTAATTTTTCATACAAAGTCTTGTGTTTCTTTTCGTGTTTTATTCATAAAATCATTTCTTTTTCATCCATATCTTGTGTTTCCCGAGAACTGTCGAACGAAAATCAAATTGACGTCCACCATCTGACAAAATCTTTTTTCCCCTCCTCGTATAATTAATCTTGCTTGAGAACCAAATCGATTTCGCGTACTCAGAGAGAAAGAAGGCCTGATGTGTACTATGAATTGTATATAGATGTGTTTTTTGCGGTGAATTTCATGATGGATGCGATTCTGTTAATGATCACCAGAAAGATATTGGGGTGCCATGCTGCGTATCTACGTATCTACGCAGGAGCATTGACAGGAGCCGCACTCACTTGCCTTGTGATTATACTTCCGATTCCGGAGCCATATGTAAAGCTGGTGCTTTTTCATGGCCCGGTAAGTATTGCAATGATAAAAACGGGACTTGGAATTCCGTGGGGAAGAAAGCTCTTTCAGGGATGGATCATACTTTACATAAGTGGATTTCTGACTGGCGGGATATTGCAGTTCTTTCAACAATATGTCCGGACCGGCAGCCTGTTCTTTTTGCTGGCGGTTGCAGGCTATTACACAGTGTCGGGAATCTGGGAAGTGATTCTCAGACTGGGGCAGAGAACAAACAGCAGATGTAAAGTGATTCTGTATTATGAGGGGAAAAGCTGTACAGTGGAAGCACTGATCGATACGGGAAACAGTCTGACAGATCCGGTGACCGGAAACGCGGTCAGCATATTGGACAAAAAGACGGCAAGGCGATTATTGGGCAATCTGTTGCCGGAAACGCTACGCTATATTCCATATCATTCGATTGGGAAAACACAGGGAGTTATGCCGATGGTTACCCTGGATAAGATGACAGTCATATGTACGGGAGAAAAGAAAGAGATCCTCGGGCCGATGACGGCTGTGTGCGAAAATGGCCTGACGGGAGAAGAGTTTCAGATGATTCTGAATCCTGATGTTTTGATAGGAGGAGTAAATTATGGTAATAAAGGTAGCAGTACCACATCAATTTAAACTGAAAGTGATTCCGGATATTCGGACACTGTTATTCTCAGACAGAAAAGATGTACATTATATCGGAGGGTCGGATATACTTCCGGCTCCTCTGGATGCGGAAGAGGAGGCGGAAGCAATCCGCAGTCTTGGAACAGGGGAGAGTGAAGGAGCAAGAAAGCTTCTGATAGAACATAATCTGAGGCTTGTGGTATATATTGCGAAAAAGTTTGACAATACCAGTGTTGGTGTGGAGGATTTGATTTCTATAGGTACGATTGGATTAATAAAAGCAATTAATACGTTTAATCCGGAGAAGAATATCAAGCTTGCAACGTATGCCTCCAGATGTATTGAGAATGAGATTCTGATGTATCTTCGAAGGAATAATAAAACAAAGATGGAAGTGTCGATTGATGAACCGCTGAATGTCGACTGGGATGGGAATGAACTGCTGTTGTCGGATATCCTGGGAACGGATGAAGATACCATCTACCGTGATCTGGAGCATGAGGCAGAAAGAAGGGTTCTGTTAAAGGCAGTCAATCATCTTTCCGGAAGAGAACGGACGATCATTCAGATGAGATTTGGTCTTGGCACGCAGGACGGGGAGGAAAAGACACAGAAAGAAGTAGCTGATATGCTTGGAATCTCGCAGTCATACATATCCAGGCTGGAAAAAAAGATCATGCAGAGATTGAAAAGAGAGATGGTAAAATATTCATAGCCAGTCCCCTGAAAAGGTGTTACAATAAAAGAAAAAGGGGTTGGGTATATGAGACTTGGCTTTTTTGGAGCAGCCCATGAGGTGACGGGAAGCTGTCATTTGCTGGAAGCCTGCGGTAAGAATATTCTGATTGATTGTGGAATGGAACAGGGACCGGATCTGTATGAGAATCAGGAGCTGCCGGTGAAGGCGGGTGAGATTGATTATATTCTTCTGACTCATGCCCATATTGATCATTCCGGCAATATTCCGCTGTTGTGCAAGCAGGGATTTAAAGGAGAGATCGTAACGACGTTTGCAACGTCCGATCTCTGCAATATCATGTTGCGAGACAGTGCCCACATTCAGGAATTTGAAGCGGAGTGGCGGAACCGGAAGGCAAAAAGAAGCGGGGAACCGGAATATGAGCCTCTCTACACGGTTGCAGATGCGGATGCGGCAATCAAACTGCTGGCTCCGATCGATTACAACCAGAAGATCGTTCTGACAGAAGGGATTGAAGTTCGTTTCAATGATATGGGGCATCTTCTGGGATCTTCCAGTATCGAAATATGGGTGACGGAAGAGAATGTAACGAAAAAGATTGTCTTTTCCGGAGATGTCGGTAACACGAATCAACCGATCATACGGGATCCGCAGCCGGTAAAAGAAGCTGATTATGTGGTGATCGAGTCTACATACGGAGACCGGACACACGGAGAAGACATACCGGATTATGTGGGAGAATTTACGAGAATCCTTCGGGAAACGTTCGCCAGAGGAGGCAATGTTGTGATCCCTTCCTTTGCAGTAGGACGTACACAGGAGATTCTGTATTTTATCCGGGAGATTAAGGAGAAGAATCTGATTCCGGAGTATCCGGGATTTGAAGTATATGTGGACAGTCCGCTTGCGATTGAAGCCACGAATGTATTTAATAAAAACGTAAAATCCTGTTTTGATGAAGAGGCTATGGCACTGGTGGAGCAGGGAATCAATCCGCTTTTGTTCCAGGGGCTTAAGACAACGATTACCAGTGAAGAATCCAAGATGATCAATTTCAATGAGAGACCGAAGGTGATCTTGTCCGCATCGGGAATGTGTGAGGCGGGACGTATCCGCCATCACCTGAAACATAATCTGTGGAGAAAAGAATGTACGATCTGCTTCGTAGGGTATCAGGCGGTGGGAACGCTTGGACGAAAACTCATCGAAGGTGCGGAAAGTGTCAAGCTTTTTGGAGAGAATATTACGGTAAATGCGCAGATTGAAGTGTTAAAAGGCATCAGTGGTCATGCGGATATGAATGGACTTCTGAACTGGCTCGGAGGATTCGAGACGGTACCGCAGAGAGTCATTGTTGTACATGGAGAAGACACGGTTACAGATCATTTCGCAGGACTGGTACATGAAAAGTATGGATGCAGGACATTTGCTCCATATTCCGGAGGATGTATTGATCTTGAGACAAATGAGGTCATAAGCGAGGGAATCAGGGCTCCGAAAAAGGCAGCGGAGAAACCTACAAGAGCGAGAGCCGCGAGTGCATTTAACCGTCTGGTTGCGGCAGCAAAACGTTTGCTGGATGTGGTCTATAAGAACGAAGGCCTTTCCAATAAGGATATGGCAAAATTCGAGACTCAGATTCAGAATCTGGCGGATAAATGGGATCGCAGTTAATGCGAACAGAATTTGTCAAGGAGTAAAACTTTTTTTATTTTCCTGTCTGACAGAATAACAAAAAGCCATATGGAGAATCATTTTACTAGATTTATTATTCATCTAGCAGGAGGGTTTGAATTATGGCACAGGGAAAAGTTGAAATATGTGGTGTAAATACGGCAAAGCTTCCAATCCTGAAAGAAGAGGAGAAGGAAGCTTTGTTTGCGCGTATAAAGAAAGGAGATCAGAAGGCGAAGGAAGAGTATATCAAGGGAAATCTCCGATTGGTCCTGAGCGTGATCAAAAGGTTCGGCGGCAATAATGAGAACCCGGATGATCTGTTCCAGATCGGATGTATCGGTCTGATCAAGGCAATCAATAATTTTAACACGGAGCTGGACGTAAAATTTTCTACGTATGCTGTACCCATGATTATCGGGGAGATCCGCAGATACATGAGGGATAATAATTCGATTCGCGTCAGCAGATCTTTAAGAGATACTGCATATAAAGCAATCTATGCAAAGGAGAATTATATTCGCAGGAACCTGCGGGAACCGACTGTTCAGGAGATTGCAGAAGAGATTGGAATCTCAAAGGAAGATATTGTATTTGCCCTGGATGCCATACAGGTACCGATGAGCCTTCAGGAGCCGGTATATAATGATGGTGGTGATGCACTCTATGTGATGGATCAGCTGAGTGATCATAAAAATAAAGAGGAGAAATGGGTGGAAGATCTGTCACTTCAGGCAGCGATGGATCATCTTGGAGAGAGAGAAAGGTATATCATTACCCTTCGTTTTTTTGAAGGAAAGACCCAGATGGAAGTGGCCGATGAGATTCATATATCGCAGGCGCAGGTAAGCAGGCTTGAAAAAAATGCATTAAAAACGATGCGGCAGTATCTGGTATCATAGCAATGGTTGATATCTGGATTCCGGGGTTGTGCAGAAAAATGTTTTATCGGGGCATGACTTCGGAATTCTTTTATTACAGGAAAATGCGCTTTGGAACAGGTGTATTTATACTTGCAATTTTATCTGCCGCATACTATGATATGTGCAGGAGGATTGTGTGTTATGAAAGCTTGTATATTTGATCTCGATGGAACATTAACTGATACATTGGATTCTATGCATTATTCTGTGAATGCAACGCTTCGTGAGATGGGACTTACGGAGATCACCCGGGAGCAGTGCAGAAGCTTTGTGGGAAACGGAGCCAGATACCTGATCAACCAGGCGCTTCGTGTGTCAGGAGATCCGCAGGGGCTGCGTCTGGATGAAGGTATGGAGATATATGGACGCATATTTGATGCAAATTGTACATATCATGTAACACCTTATGAAGGCGTCTGTCAGATGTTGGCTGCACTGAAGGAGAGAGGTGTGAAACTGGCGGTATTATCAAATAAACCGGATCGGCAGACCGTAAAAGTAGTAAAAGAAGTATTCGGAGAGGATACCTTTGATTATGCACAGGGACAGAAAGAAGGCATTGCCAGAAAGCCGGAGCCGGATGGTATCTTCTGTCTTCTGGATCAGATGCATGTTGAAAAGGGAGAGTGCCTGTATGTAGGAGATTCCGAGGTAGATATTAAGACAGGGCGAAATGCCCGGGTAAAGACGATCGGGGTATTGTGGGGATTTCGTGATCGGGAAACGTTAGAAGCTGCAGGGGCGAAGGAGATGATCGGACGTCCGGAAGAACTTTTGCAGTTTGTTTAAAATCTATCGAAAGGGAGGCAAGAGAATCATGTATGAGTATGATGAGGAATGTCTGAAAACGTTTCTTAAAAATCAGGGACAGCTTTTTGATGAACCTGTGGCGGGAACGTTGGAAGAGGCGGAAGCATTTCTGGAAGACTGTATGGCCGTTGTTGTTGACAGTATCAGTGAAGTCAGAGAATTCCTGGAAGAAGAGGGAATGGACGTGGAAGGAATGTCTGCAGAAGAGATGGAAGAGGCTGCAGAAGTGTTTGCGCTTCCTGACGGAAGGTATCTGATTGTGGAAGGATAGTGTAACAAAACAGAAGAAAAGCCGTAACTACCTGGTAGTTTCGGCTTTTTTCAATGCTTCCTGTATGGCATTTACAATGATCTGGGAGGTATAGGGAGTCTCTTCGTCATATTGGATATTTTCCAGGGACTGTGTCTGATAGATCTGTTCGGCAAGATCCTCAATGGTCGGCTGTATCAGCGGATACATGGTTGTAATGGTATCATCCAGGTTGGCGAACCGTATGGAATTGATGTGAGATTCGTCTACAGTAACTTCCACCTCAAGAGCTGTGTTGTTCAGTGTGAGCGTGGAAGTATAAACACCCGGTGTGTATCTGGCTTCTGTATCGACGGCTGATTTTTTTCCGGGCGAAAACATAAATATCAAAAGCAGGATCAATAGAATTGCAAGAATTGCAAAGACTACTGTGTAGATGATTTCTTTCATATGCAGCACGACGATTTTTGTTCTGGAACTCATAGCAGAGACCTCCTGTACTTTCCAAGATAGTTTTGTTCTATATAATGTATGAAAATAAAGTGCAGATTATGCATGCGGGAAGGAAAACTCCGGCAGGGAATGCCGCCGGATTATTTTGCGTGACAAATCGGCATGCTTCTTGTAGAATGGTAAAGGAAAGAAACGGAGAGTGAGAGATATGTTTATTATTGCAGGACTTGGGAATCCAACGTTACAATACGAGGGAACGAGACATAATGTGGGATTTGATGTCATAGATACACTGGCTGAACGATATAATATATCTGTGGATACCAGGAAAAGCCGTGCGTTGATCGGAAAGGGTATGATCGAAGGTCATAAGGTGATTCTTGTCAAGCCGCAGACATATATGAATCTGAGCGGAGAGAGTATTAGATCACTGGTGGATTATTACAAAGTGGATGAAGAGAGTGAACTGATCGTCATTTACGATGACGTCAGTCTGGGCGTAGGGCAGCTTCGCATCCGGAAAAAAGGCAGTGCAGGAGGGCATAACGGAATCAAGAGCATTCTTTCGGAACTGGGAACGGATGTATTTTTGAGAATCAAGGTCGGTGTCGGAGAAAAACCCAGAAAATATGATCTCGCAGATTATGTGCTCGGACATTTTTCAAAAGAAGAAAAAGAGCAGATGAAGGAAGGATACCAGAAGGCAGCAGATGCGGTGTCCATGCTCCTGAATGGGGAGACAGAGGCTGCCATGAATCAATATAACAGGAAAGTAAAGCCTAAGGAGGCATAATTATGCAAGCTCTGATCAGGCCATTGAGTGATTTGGCGGAGTTTGAAGAACTCTGCAAAAATAAAACAGAAGCACCGGGCATGCTGCGTGTCTGCGGATGCGTGAATTCCCAGAAATCTCATATGATGTATGCGCTGAGCGATGGCTGTAAATATAAAGTCATCGCCTGTTCCAGTGAATCAAAGGCCAGACAGGTGTATGAAGAATATCGTTTTCTGGACCCGAATACGTATCTGTATCCGGCAAAGGATCTGTTATTTTATCAGGCGGACATTCGAAGCAAAGAACTGGTGAGAAAGAGAATGGAGGTCATACAGGCAGTTACGACCGGGGAAGCGCTGACCGTGGTTACCAGTTTTGATGCATTTATGGATTCGCTCCTTCCAAAAGAAGTGATTGAAAAACGTATCATACGGATCCAGGGAGACAGCACGATCAGTCTTGATGAGATGACAGAGCAGCTGACAGGAATCGGATATGACAGAGAAGTCCAGATTGAAGGTCCGGGTCAGTTTGCGGTCCGGGGAGGAATTCTGGATGTGTATCCTCTTACGGAGGAACAGCCGGTAAGGATCGAGCTGTGGGGAGATGAGGTGGATTCCATCCGGACATTTGATGTAGAGACGCAGAGATCGATCGAGAATCTTTCGGAGATTGCCATCTGTCCGGCTGTCGAATTCCCGAAGGAGGAGGAAAGAGGGGTGTCCTTTCTGGATTATTTTCCGAAGGAGCAGACGCTTCTTTTTCTGGATGAGCCGGTGCGCCTGGCAGAAAAAGGTCAGGGCGTGGAAGAAGAGTTCATGGAGGCGCAGAAAAAAAGGATTGAAAGCGGATATGAGATGACGAATGCGGAAGCGAGACTTTATCTGACGGAGGAGATCCTGAAGAAGATGAATGCTTACAGCAGTGTGGGGTTTTTTTCTCTGGACATGCGTTGTAAAGGACTCGAAGTACGCGATACCATGCATATTCAGTCTAAAAATGTGAATCCATATAACAACAGCTTTGAGATGCTGACACAGGATCTTAAGCGACTGAAGAGAAACGGGTACCGGGTCATTCTGCTGTCCGGATCCAGGACAAGAGCCAGACGTCTGGCTGAGGATTTGAGAGACTACAGTCTGAGCAGCTATTACAGTGATGATATGGACCGCGAGGTGCAGCCGGGAGAGATTATGACGGCACATGGATATGTCGCGGAAGGCTATGAATATCCGATGATTAAGTTTACTGTGATCTCAGAGACAGATATCTTCGGAAAGAGCAGGAAGAAGAAAAAACGAAAGGTCTATGAAGGAAGAAAGATCCAGAGCTTCTCGGAACTGAAGCCGGGAGACTATGTGGTTCATGAAAGTCATGGAATCGGAGTCTATCAGGGAATTGAAAAAATCGTGGTTGACAAGATTGCAAAGGACTACATGAAGATCTCTTATGCACAGGGCGGGAATCTGTATATTCCCGCAACGCAGCTGGATATGATCCAGAAGTATGCGAGTGCAGATGCAAAGAAGCCGAAGCTGAACAGACTTGGGACACAGGAATGGACCAAAACCAAGACAAGAGTCCGGGGAGCAGTCCGGGAGATCGCGAAGGATCTGGTTCAGCTGTATGCGGCAAGGCAGGAGAAGCAGGGGTATGTATATGGAGAAGATACTGTATGGCAGAAAGAGTTTGAAGAGATGTTTCCGTTTGATGAGACGGAAGACCAGATGCTGGCAATCGATGCTGTGAAACGGGATATGCAGAGCAGCAAGATCATGGATCGTCTGATCTGCGGGGATGTGGGATTCGGTAAGACAGAGGTTGCGATTCGTGCTGCATTCAAAGCGGTGCAGGAAGACAAACAGGTGGTTTATCTGGTTCCGACAACGATTCTGGCACAGCAGCATTACAATACATTTTTACAGCGAATGAAGGATTTTCCGGTCCGGGTGGATCTGATGTGCAGATTCCGGACAGCGGCCCAGCAGAAAAAGACGATTGAGGATACAAAGCGCGGACTGGTAGATATTGTGATCGGTACGCATCGTGTATTGAGT
Source organism: Dorea sp. (assembly GCA_016295505.1). Classification (GTDB taxonomy): domain Bacteria; phylum Bacillota; class Clostridia; order Lachnospirales; family Lachnospiraceae; genus Dorea_A. Next base: position 8,160 of record JAEDLC010000002.1, on the reverse strand, counting down.
GACGATCTGAAGTTCAAGGATCTGGGACTTCTGATCATCGATGAAGAACAGCGGTTCGGTGTTCAGCACAAAGAGAAGATCAAAAAACTGAAGGAAAATGTGGATGTACTGACGCTGACTGCCACGCCGATCCCGAGAACGTTGCATATGAGCCTGATCGGTATCCGGGATATGAGTGTTCTGGAGGAAGCACCGAATGATCGAATGCCGATCCAGACTTATGTCATGGAATATAATGATGAGATGGTCCGGGAAGCCATTGAGCGTGAATGTGCAAGACAGGGACAGGTATACTACGTTTATAATCGCGTGGAAGATATTGCAGAAGTAACTGCACATGTGCAGAAGCTGGTGCCGGATGTGACGGTAGAATATGCACACGGACAGATGCGGGAGCATGAACTGGAGAGGATCATGTATGATTTTATTAACGGGGAAATTGATGTGCTGGTATCGACGACGATTATCGAGACCGGTCTTGATATCTCCAATGTTAACACCATGATCATTCATGATGCGGACCGTCTGGGATTATCCCAGCTTTATCAGCTCAGGGGAAGAGTCGGCAGGTCCAATCGCATGGCATATGCATTCCTGCTGTACCGCAGAGACAAGCTCCTGAAAGAGGTAGCAGAGAAGCGTCTGGCTGCCATCCGGGAATTTACGGATCTTGGTTCCGGATTCAAGATTGCCATGCGGGATCTTGAGATCCGGGGTGCGGGCAATCTTCTGGGAGCTGAACAGCACGGCCATATGGAAGCAGTCGGATATGATCTCTACTGTAAGATGCTCAATGAAGCGGTCAAGCATCTGAAAGGGGAGACGGAAGAAGAGGAAACGTATCATACGACAATGGATCTGAATGTGGATGCATATATTCCCGATTCCTATATTCCAAATGAGTATCAGAAGCTGGATATCTATAAGAGAATTGCAGCGATCGAGAATCAGGAGGAGATGGAAGATATGACAGAAGAGCTGATTGATCGTTTCGGAGATATTCCGAAGAAAGTGGAGACTCTTCTTGCGGTTGCTGCATTAAAGGCACAGGCACACAGTGTCTATGTAACGGCAGTGGAACAAAAAGGAGATACGTATACATTTACCATGTATGAGAAGGCAAAAGTTCATCCGGAGCGTATCCCGCGTCTGATCAGTGATTTCAAGGGAGAACTCTGTTTTAAAGCTGAGACGGGAAGTCCCTGCTTTGTATATGAGAAAAAGAGACGCAGCAAAAAGGAGAAGAATACAGACGTCCTGGAAATCGTGAAAAAAGTGTTAAATGGAATTAAAGGATTGATTGAACCATAAAAAAAGGATATAATATAATGGTTAACGATACTAAGGAGGGTATGCAGAGGCATGAAAAAGAAAGTATTGACGCTTGCATTGACGGGAATGCTGGCAGTGACATCCCTGACCGGATGCGGATCTTTAAAGGAAGATGATGTGGTGGCAACTGTCGGGGATCAGAAGATCACCGCGGGAGTTGCGAACTTCTATGCAAGATATACACAGGCGATGTATGAGACCTATTACGCAGCTTATATGGGCGGAGATGATATGTGGACGACAGAGGTGGCAGACGGAAAGACCTATGAAGAATCTATCAAAGATTCCGTTCTGGAAGAGCTGGAGACGATGATCGTTCTGGAAAAGAATATGGATGCGTATGGTGTGACGCTTTCTGACGAGGAAAAAACGGCTATTGAAAATGCGGCAAAGACATTTGATGAGACCAATGAAGATGCAGATAAGGAGAAGGTGTCCGGTTCGAAGGAAACGGTAGAGAGAGTCATGACGCTGATGACGATCGAGAATAAGATGCGTAATGCGATTCAGGCAGAGGCGGATACAGAGGTGAGCGATGAGGAAGCTGCACAGAAGAGCATGGAATATGTAGAATTTTCTTATCTGGCCGAGGACGGGCAGACAGAACTTTCTGATGACGAAAAAGCTTCTGTAAAAGAGCAGGCTGAAGCATTTGCTGAGGGGGCTAAGGCGGCAGAAGATTTTGATACCTTTGTTACAGAGCAGGGATATGAGGCGAAAACGGTAACTTTTGATGCAGAATCTACCAGTCCGGCAGCAGAAGTGATTGAAGCTGCTGATCAGATGGCAGAAGGCGATGTCTCTGATATCATTGAGACAGACAGTGCATGTTATGTAGTAAAGCTTACTTCTCTTCTGGACAGAGACGCAACAGATCAGAAGAAGGCGTCCATCGTCAGTGACAGACAGACCGAACTGTTTAATGATACCTGCGCGGAACTGAAAGAAAAAGAAGAGATCAAAGTAAACAAAAACGTATGGAAAAAGGTAGATTTCCAGAAACTGAGCGTTACATTCAAGCAGGAAGAATCAGAGACTACAACGGAAGATTAAGAAGCGTTATGATATGATGACAAAACAGAACCCGAGGAGCTTATGTGGGTACCCCCGGGTTCTTTTTATCATAGCAGGCCGATATTCAGAAATTGCATATGAGTAGAGGGAGGAAGACAATGGCAACTATTATTTTTCATGAGGAAACGAAGACATTTCACCTGTACAATGAGCAGATCAGTTATGTGATGTGCGTGTTGGAAAACGGGCACCTGGGACAACTGTATTTTGGAAAACGGATTCATGATAAGGCCGATTTTTCATATCTGGTCGAAAAAGCTCCAAGACCAATGACCTCTTATGTCTTTGAGGGTGACCGGACCTTCTCGTTGGAGCATATCCGACAGGAATATCCGGTATATGGAACGACTGATTACCGGCACCCTGCGGTAGAGATCCTGCAGGAGAACGGAAGCAGAATCAGTGATTTTCAATATGTGGAACATTCGATTGCCGGAGGAAAGCCGGGACTGGAAGGGCTGCCGGCTACCTATACGGAGGCAGACGATGAGGCAGAGACACTTTGCCTGATTTTGAAAGATCCGGTGACAGGAATCCGTCTTGAACTCCTGTACACGATATTTGACCGGGATGGGGTGATCGCAAGAAGTGCAAGGTTTGTAAACGAAGGAACAAGACCGGTGCATCTGCTATCTGCCATGAGTATGAGTCTGGATCTGCCGGACTGTGATTATGTCTGGATGCAGCTGTCCGGGGCATGGGCACGGGAAAGACATATCAAAAACCGCAGACTGGAACAGGGAATACAGGCAATCGACAGCAGACGGGGAAATTCTTCACATGAACAGAATCCATTTCTGGTATTGAAGCGCCCGGGGACCAGCGAGACACAGGGAGAGGCTGTCGGATTCAGTCTGATCTACAGCGGCAATTTCCGGATACAGGCTGAAGTGGATACACATGATGTGACGCGTATCACGGCGGGGATCAATCCGGAAGGATTTGACTGGAAACTGGATGCCTGTGAGAGTTTTCAGACGCCGGAAGCCGTCATGGTATACACGGAACACGGATTGAACGGTATGAGTCAGGCCTATCATCGTCTGTACCGTTCCAGACTGGCAAGAGGTTACTGGAGAGACCGTGTGAGGCCGATTCTGAATAACAACTGGGAAGCTACATACTTTGACTTTACAGAAGAAAGACTCCTTGAGATAGCAGCAAAGGCAAAAGAATGTGGCGTGGAGCTTTTTGTACTGGATGATGGATGGTTTGGAGAAAGAAACAGTGAGCTTGCAGGACTTGGAGACTGGATAGCCAATCCGGAGCGCCTTCCGGAAGGAATCAGTGGTCTTTCCAGAAAGATTGAAGCATTGGGAATGAAGTTTGGTCTCTGGTTTGAACCGGAGATGGTCAATAAGGATTCCGATCTTTTCAGGGAACATCCGGACTGGATCCTTCAGACACCCGACAGAAGTGTATCCCATGGAAGATATCAGTATGTGCTTGATTTTTCCAGACGTGAAGTTGTTGACCGTATTCATGAGATGATGCGTAAGATTCTGTCTGAATCCAGGATTTCTTATATCAAATGGGATATGAACAGAAGTATTACAGAATGTTATTCAGCTGCACTTCCTGCAGACAGACAGGGAGAAGTGTTCCACCGTTATATTCTGGGAGTTTATGATCTGTATGATCGCCTGACCAGGGAATTCCCGGAGGTTCTGTTTGAATCCTGTGCAAGCGGCGGGGGAAGATTTGATCCCGGTATGCTCTATTATGCACCGCAGGGGTGGGCCAGCGATGATTCGGATGCCATTGAACGGCTGAAGATCCAGTATGGAACGTCCATGTGTTATCCGATCAGCAGTATCGGAAGCCATGTGTCAGTCATTCCGAATCATCAGGTATATCGGAGGACTCCGCTTCATACAAGAGCAAATGTAGCTTATTTTGGAACATTTGGCTATGAGCTGGATCTGAATAAGCTGACAGAGGAAGAGATCGGGCAGGTAAAAGAGCAGATTGCGTTTATGAAAGAGTACCGGGAGACCATCCAGTATGGAACATTTTACCGACTGGTAAGCCCGTTTGAGAAAAATGAAACTGTCTGGATGGTAGTCAGTGAAGATCAGAATACAGCACTGGTCGGCTGGTACCGTGTTCTGAACGGAGTGAATATGCCTTACAGCAGGGTGAAGCTTCAGGGACTGCGCCCGGATGTGATCTACGAAAATGAATTCAGCCATACAGAACATTATGGCGATGAACTGATGAATCTGGGGCTGATCACTTCAGATGTGACATCCGGAGAGATCATAGGCGATCTGGTTCCGTGTACGGATTTTGAATCGCGGATCTATGTGCTGAAAGCAAAGAAGGGATAAACAAAAAGGAGCCGCTGCTCTATAGATGAATTACATCTGTGAAGCAGCGGCATCTTTGTTGCCATGCATCTGAAGGAAGCTGCCGGTGGCAGGTTCTGCAGGTGTTAATTCATGAAGGTGGATACAATGTCATTGACCAGCTTGCCGTCAGCCTTTCCTTTTACCTTCGGCATCAGGTTTTTCATGATCTTTCCTTTGTCCTTGGCGGTCGGTGCGTCCAGTCCCATCTCAGCAAGAACGGATGAGACCACTTCCCGTATCTCTGCCTCGTCCATCATCTTCGGAGCATACTGCTCAAGGACTGCAAGGCGTTTGCTGCATTCTTCCATGATCTCGGTGCGGTCTGCAGGAGTCATATCCAGAGTTTCTTTGGTTTGCTTAATCTCCTTTAAGATAACCTGAGTCTCTTCCTCAGGCGTTAAGTCAGAGCGTTTATCAATGGCTTTATTCTTAAGGGCTGCAAGCAGCATGGATAATGTTTCTTTGGTTTCTTTGTCGCCGGCTTTCATGGCTTTGACCATGTCGGCGCGTACTTCTTCGATTTTGCTCATACTTCATTCCTCCTATCATTGTCTGATGCTATTATACAAAAATGTGTATCAAATATCCAGTCCCAATTAAGAGCTTAACAAACTCAAACATGAAATCACTTCATTCACTCAAAATGTATTGTCGAAAAATGGAAACTTTGTTAAGATGAGGACAATCAAGAAAGGAAGTGAAGAGCTTATGGCAATGATACAGGATGCTTATATGACGGTTATCTGGCTGGTTCTTCTGATCCTTCTCCTGCTTGTTGAGATCATTACGGTGGGGCTGACCAGTATCTGGGCAGCAGGAGGTGCTTTGATCGCACTTCTTCTGAGTGTGCTGAATGTGCCTCTCATATGGCAGATCGTCGCGTTCTTTGTTGTGACATTCGTGCTTTTGTGGTTTACAAGACCGTTTGCAGTGAAGTTCATTAATTCACAGCGGGAAAAGACGAATTATGAGGGAATCATAGGTAAGACGATCCGTATCGCGGAGAAGGTGGATAATCTTCATCAGACAGGAATGGCGGTGGTAAATGGCCAGGAGTGGACGGTGAGAGCAGAGGATGACGATGAGATTCTGGAGCCGGAGACACTGGCTAAAGTAGTGAACATTTCAGGAGTCAAATTAATTGTAAAAAAGTATGAGGAGGAGTAGCTTATGTTGAGTGTTGGATTTGTTGTATTGATCATTCTTGTTATTATTATTCTGATTTTACTCGTTTCATGTATCAAGATCGTACCGCAGGCAAGAGCGATGGTTGTGGAACGTCTGGGGGCATATCAGGCAACCTGGAATACCGGACTTCATTTTAAGGTGCCGATCATTGACAGAGTGGCGAGAAAAGTGGATTTAAAAGAGCAGGTAGTAGACTTTGCACCGCAGCCGGTAATTACAAAAGATAACGTAACCATGCGGATAGACACGGTTGTATTCTATCAGATCACAGATCCGAAGATGTTCTGTTACGGTGTTGCGAATCCGATCATGGCGATCGAAAACCTGACAGCGACAACCCTTCGTAATATCATCGGTGATCTGGAGCTGGATCAGACACTGACCTCCAGAGAAACGATCAATACCAAGATGCGGGCTTCTCTGGATGAGGCGACGGATCCATGGGGAATCAAGGTCAATCGAGTAGAGCTTAAGAATATCATTCCTCCGTCAGCGATCCAGGATGCAATGGAGAAGCAGATGAAGGCTGAGCGTGAACGAAGAGAAGCAATCCTGCGTGCGGAAGGTGAGAAAAAATCTACGATCCTGGTTGCAGAAGGACAGAAGGAATCGGCGATTCTGGATGCAGAGGCAGAAAAACAGGCAGCGATTCTCCGCGCAGAGGCGAAAAAGGAAGCTATGATCCGTGAAGCAGAAGGTGAGGCAGAGGCAATCCTGAAAGTGCAGAAGGCCAATGCAGATGGTATCCGGTTCCTGAAAGAGGCCGGTGCAGATGAGGCAGTTCTTACGATGAAGAGTCTGGAAGCATTTGAAAAGGCGGCTGACGGACAGGCGACCAAGATCATTATTCCATCAGAGATTCAGAGTCTTGCGGGCCTGGCAAAGAGTGCAAAAGAAATCATCGCTGAATAGAGAACGATCATAGAATCGTGGTACAGAATCATATTCAGAATTACAGAATCAGAGAGGGGGAGGTCTGATGGTACATGTGTTGCTTCTGGAGGATGATCAGAATTCCAGAGAGGCTTTGGAAAAGATGCTAATAGATTATTCGGAAGAGATACGCGTACATACTGCCTCCTCCTATCTGGAGGCTAAGAACCTGCTGAAGTCAGATATCCGGTATGGTCTGTTCCTGCTGGATGTGAATCTTGGAGGAGAGAACCGGGAAGATATCGGTGGGATCCTGTTTGCAAGAGAAGTCCGGGAGCAGTTTCGGTATACGTTTACTCCAATCGTGATGGTGACTGCGATCGGTGCCATGGAAATGCAGGCTTACCGTGAACTGCACTGTTATCAGTATATTATGAAGCCGTTTTGTCAGGAACAGGTGCAGGAAGTGGTTCGTAAAGTGCTGGATAAGGAAAAACAGGAGGATCCTCCGGTCATCCATGTCAAGAAGGATGGCGTCAACTATCAGGTGAAATGTGATAATATTCGATATATAGAAGCGATTCCAAGGGGAATACGGATCCATATGAAAAACGGAGACTGGGATATTCCGTATATCAGCCTGAAGCAGATTCTTACGAAGATTCCGGAGGATATGTTTCTTCAGTGTCATCGGATGTTTGTGGTCAACCGAAGAGAAGTGGAGTACTTTGATATGGTGAACCGTGTAATAAAGTTAAAGGACTGTACGGATGTTGTGGAGATCGGTGTGACGTATAAGTCAGAGATCGGGAGGATTGTCAGTGATTGAGTGGGTAAGAAAGTTTTTATATCGAATCTTTTGTGTGCTGGCACTTCTGGTGTCCGTATATCTGGTTGTGGATTTTCTGATCAGCAGAACATTTGATTATCGGATCTTCCTTATGTTTCTGCTGATGGTTGTTGTGATCATATGGGGAATTGCAGACTGGCGCAAGACATATATGATCATGTTGAAGCAGGAGGCCGAGATAAAGCTGTATCAGCACTATATCCAGCCATTGGAAGAACTGGTTAAGGAGATTCGTATCAAGCAGCATGAATTTGATAATCATATGAATGCCATATTGAATATGCATCTGACAGTGGATAATTATGAAGAACTGGTGGCAAGGCAGTCGGAATATATCACGGAAGTAGTCAGAGATGATGAAAGCAGGCAATGTCTTCCACTCCTGCGGATCAGTGACAAAGTACTGGCCGGATTCCTTTACAGCAAGATTGTAAGGGCACCTTCTTATGTAAAAACAGAGGTGGAAGTAAAGAGTCTGGAGATTATCTCCGG